>CAZNFR010000012.1:37306-59189 GCA_964572225.1 uncultured Bacteroidaceae bacterium | reverse complement strand
CCCCCGATGTGATCCTGGGCAATAACGTGAAGGTGCAGAATAATGTATCGGTCTATACCGGAGTGATCTGTGAAGACGATGTTTTTCTGGGTCCCTCCATGGTTTTTACCAACGTGATCAATCCCCGGAGCTCCGTGATCCGTCGCGATCAGTATATGAAAACCCTGGTGAAAGAAGGGGCCAGCATCGGAGCCAATGCAACCATAATCTGTGGAAACAGTATAGGAAAATATGCCTTTATCGGAGCCGGAGCCGTAGTAACCCGTGATGTTCCCGATTACGCCCTGGTTGTGGGCAATCCGGCAAAACAAACCGGATGGATGAGCGAATACGGACACAGGCTTGCTTTCGATAATACCGGAACCGCATTCTGCCCCGAAACCAGTGAAAAATACAGATTGGAGAATAACACGGTTAAGAAAATTGAACATGAATAATAATCCTGGGATACCCAAAAACTTTGCCCTGATCGGAATTGCAGGATACATCGCGATCCGGCACCTAAAAGCCATCAAAGATACCGGTAATCTGCTGGTAGCTGCCCTCGACAAGTTCGATAGCGTGGGTTTTATCGACAGCTATTTTCCGGATGCCGACTTTTTCGTGGAATACGAAAGATTCGACCGACATATCGATAAGCTCAGAAGATCGGGAACCCACCTCGACTTCATAAGCATCTGTTCCCCAAACTACCTTCACGATTCCCATATCCGTTTCGCACTTAAAAACGGGGCCGATGCCATTTGTGAAAAACCCGTGGTGCTTAATCCATGGAACATCGATGCCCTCCTGGAATTTGAAAAACAAACAGGAAAAAGGGTTTACAACATCCTTCAACTGCGTTACCACCCCTCCATTCTGGAACTAAGGGAAAAAATCCAAAACAGTTCACCCGATAAAATCCACGAAATTGACCTGTCCTACATTACCAGCCGTGGAAACTGGTACCACTACTCCTGGAAAGGGGAAGTTGAAAAATCGGGAGGGATCGCCACCAATATCGGCGTCCATTTCTTCGATATGCTAACCTGGATCTTCGGAGATGTCAAAGAAAACATCGTTCAGGTACTGAAAAAAGATAAGGCCGCCGGATTCCTTCAACTTGAAAAGGCTAGGGTGCGATGGTTTCTCAGTCTGGACTACCACGACCTTCCCGAAGAAATGAAAGCCAAAGAGCAAAGGACCTACCGGTCTATCTCGGTCGACGGAGAAGAGGTGGAATTCAGCGGCGGATTTACCGACCTGCATACCGTGACCTACGAAAATATTCTGAATGGAAAAGGATTTGGACTCACCGACGCCAAACCTTCCATCGAAACTGTTTATACCATCAGAAATTCAGTACCTGTCGGCTTCAAGGGTGAATATCATCCCCTGGCCAAAAACAGTTCAAAATAAGGATCATGCATAACTCAATTGTAAACAAGGAAAAAAAGATTGCAGTCATCGGACTGGGATATGTCGGACTCCCCATAGCACTGGAATTCGCCCGGAAAGTGCCGGTCATTGGATTTGACATCAAATCAGACCGGATAGAAATGATGAAAAATCACCGGGATCCCAGTCAGGAACTCCCTCCACAAGCCTTTGAAAATGCCGATATTCAATTCACCGCAGATCCGGTAGATCTCAAAAATGCCTCCTTCTTTATTGTGGCCGTGCCCACCCCCATCGACGAACATAAACAACCCGACCTTAAACCCCTGCTGAGCGCCACACGCACCGTGGGATCCGCACTTAAAAAAGGAGATTACGTGGTGTATGAATCCACCGTCTATCCCGGCTGCACGGAAGAAGACTGTATACCGCTTCTGGAATCAGTTTCCGGATTGAAATGCATACAGGATTTCAAAGTCGGATTCTCCCCCGAAAGAATCAATCCGGGCGATCAAAAACATACCCTTACCAAAATTGTCAAGGTTACCTCCGGAATCGACCCGGAATCGGCCGAAGAAATTGCAAAGGTATACGAAATGATCATCGAAGCCGGGGTTCACCGGGCCAGCTCCATAAAAGTGGCCGAAGCCGCCAAGATTATCGAAAACTCCCAGAGAGATATCAATATCGCTTTCATGAACGAACTGTCCATGATCTTCAATAAGATGGGGATCAATACCTTCGAGGTCCTGGAAGCCGCAGGAACCAAATGGAACTTCCTGAATTTCTTTCCCGGACTGGTGGGCGGACACTGCATTGGCGTTGACCCCTACTACCTTACCTATAAATCGGCCAAATACGGCCACCATGCCCAGATCATCACCTCCGGAAGAGGGATCAACGACGGAATGGGCCCCTATGTGGCCAAACAGGTGGTGCAAAAATTAATTGCTCTCGACAAAAATCTCAAAGGGGTTAAGATCCTCGTGATGGGAATAACCTTCAAGGAAAATGTAAGCGATATCCGCAATTCAAAGGTGGTGGATGTGATCCGGGAACTCAGGGAATACGGACTGAAGGTTGAAACCATCGATCCCTATGCTTCCGCCAGAGAGGTAGAGGAAGAATACGGATTGTCACTCTCCCGCGAGATCCACCCCCCCTACGACGCTGTGATCCTGGCTGTAAACCATAAAGACTACCTGTCTTTGGATGATGACTATTTTGCGAGGATCACCCACCCAAACTCCCTGTTGGCCGACTTGAAAGGTATTTACAGGGGAAAGATCAAATCATTGAAATACTGGAGTTTATAACTTAACCCTAAAATATTCCTGCATGAGTAAACAAGTATTAGTCACCGGAGGCACAGGATATATCGGTTCCCATACCGTGGTGGAACTTCAAAACGAAGGATTTGAAGTGATCATTGCCGATAATCTTTCCAACTCCTATCCAGATGTGGTCGACCGGATTCAGCAAATTACCGGAATAAAGCCGGTATTTGAAAAAATCGACCTGGCCGAGATCGCCGAAACAAAATTCCTGTTTGAAAAACATCCGGGAATCGTTGCTGTCATTCATTTTGCAGCTTATAAAGCAGTGGGCGAATCGGTGGAATTTCCGCTGAAATACTACAGGAACAACCTGAACTCACTTATTAATATTCTTGAAAATATGGGAAAGACAGGTATTCCCAATATCGTTTTCAGCTCCTCCTGTACGGTATACGGACAACCCGATACCCTACCTGTAACCGAAGATGCCCCGGTTAAGATCGCCAATTCCCCCTACGGAAATACCAAGCAGATTTCTGAGGAAATCCTTAAGGATGCCACTATGGTTATCGACTTTCTCCGCGTGGTATCCCTTCGGTATTTTAATCCCATCGGCGCCCATCCTTCAGCCCTGATAGGGGAACTGCCCATCGGGGTCCCCAATAATCTCGTTCCTTTCATCACCCAGACTGCTTATGGATTAAGGGAAAAACTCAGGGTTTTCGGCAACGATTATAATACCCCCGACGGATCTGCCATCCGGGATTATATCAATGTTGTTGACCTCGCAAAAGCCCACGTGGTTGCCATAAAAAGACTGTTCAACTCCCAAAACAAAAGCAGGTTCGAGGTTTTTAACCTGGGAACCGGACAGGGAAATTCCGTTCTGGAAGTGATCCGTAGTTTTGAAAAAGCCACCGGACAAAAACTGAACTATGAGATCACCGACCGGAGACCCGGCGACGTGGAACAGGTATGGGCCGATACCCGATATGCCAATGAAGAGCTGGGCTGGAAGGCGGAAACATCCCTCGAAGAAACCCTGCGATCTGCCTGGAACTGGGAAAAACACTTCCGGGATAACATCGAAGACCCGAGATCAAAGGCATAAAATCACGGAAAATTCCCTCCATAACGCAGGGATTTTGTAACTTGTATCCTGTAATTTTTGTATAAAAGGGCTAACCATCCTGGTTGTACTTATCACCTTTAACTAAAATCCGGTCCTTATGTCAAAAAATATACTCATCACAGGCGGTGCAGGGTTTATAGGATCACACGTGGTTCGCAGGTTTGTGACCCGTTACCCGCAATACAATATTTTCAATCTGGACAGCCTTACCTATGCCGGTAACCTGGAAAACCTTGAAGATATTGAGAACAGGGATAACTATAATTTCATTAAAGCCAACATCACAGATGCGGAATTCATGAATATCCTGTTCATGGACAAAAAATTCGATGCCGTTGTCCATCTCGCTGCCGAATCGCACGTAGACCGCTCCATTAGCAGTCCGATGGATTTTATCTATACCAATATCGTCGGAACGGCCAACCTCCTCAATGCGGCACGGGCTTTCTGGAGCGAATCAACAAAAGATAAACTGTTTTACCATATCTCTACCGATGAAGTTTATGGTAGCCTCGGAAAAGACGGACTTTTCACCGAAGATACCCCATACGATCCCCGTAGCCCCTACTCTGCATCTAAAGCCAGTTCGGATCACCTGGTCAGAGCTTATTTTAACACCTATAACCTGCCGGTAATTATCTCCAACTGCAGTAATAATTACGGTCCCAATCAGTTTCCGGAAAAACTTATTCCCCTTGCCATCAACAACATCCTGAAAAACAAGGAAATCCCTGTTTACGGAAAAGGGGAAAACATCCGCGACTGGCTATTTGTCATCGATCATGCCATCGCCATAGACACCATTTTCCATAATGGAAAAACCGGTGAAACCTATAACATCGGAGGTGAAAACGAATGGAAAAACCTTGATCTGATTCACCTGCTTTGTAAAATCATGGATAAGAAAATGGGCAAACCGGAGGGCAGCTCGGAAAAACTCATCACCTTCGTCAAGGATCGCGCAGGTCATGACCTAAGATATGCGATCGATTCATCCAAGCTTACCCGTGATCTGGGATGGTCACCCTCGGTAAGCTTTGAAGAAGGACTTGAAAAGACGGTCGACTGGTACCTGGCAAACAGGGAATGGATGGAAAGGATCATTTCGGGCGATTATGCCCGGTATTACGAAGAACAATACCTGAAAAGATAATTACTCAACCGTGACCGATTTCGCCAGATTCCGCGGCTGATCCACATTACATCCGCGCATGACGGCTATATGATAGGCGATCAGCTGAAGGGGGATCACAGAAAGAAGCGGAACCAGTTTCTGATCAATGTCCGGAATCTCCAGCGTGTAATCCGCCAAGGATGAAATGGTCCTTTCACCCTCGGTGACCACCGCGATCACATTCCCGTTTCTCGCCTTTACTTCCTGGATGTTACTTACAATCTTCTCATAGGACCCATCCCGGGTAGCAATCACCACCACAGGCATATTTTCATCAATCAGCGCTATGGGCCCATGCTTCATCTCCGCTGCAGGATAACCCTCAGCATGGATATAGGATATCTCTTTCAGCTTTAAAGCCCCTTCCAGGGCAACCGGGAAGGAATATCCCCTTCCGAGGTAAAGAAAATTACTGGCATTTTTATATTGCTCGGCAATCTGACGAAACTTGTCATTCTGCTCCAGAATGCGTTCAATTTTCTCCGGAACCTTATAAAGCTCAGCGATCAGGTCCCGGTACCGGCTCTTCTCCATGTGGGCTTTTTTATAACCCATCATAAATGCCATCATGGTCAATACGGTTACCTGTGCAGTAAAAGCCTTGGTGGATGCCACCCCGATCTCAGGTCCGGCATGAGTATAAACTCCGGCATGAGTCTCTCTTGAAATACTGGAACCAACCACATTGCAAATTCCAAGTACCGTAGCTCCCTTCTCTTTGGCCAGTTGAATGGCCGCAAGAGTGTCGGCAGTTTCTCCACTCTGACTGATGGCGATGACAAGATCCTCCGAGGTTAATAAGGGATTCCGGTAACGAAACTCCGAGGCATACTCCACCTCCACCGGCACCCTTGCCACATCCTCAATCAGGTATTCCCCCACCATTCCTGCATGCCAGGAGGTACCACATCCGATAATTATGATGCGTCGGGCCGCAAGAAGCTTGGCCTCCACCGTGTAGAGTCCGCCAAGATGAATGGAAGAAAGATCAGCAGAAACCCTTCCTCTGAAGGTATCTTTAATGGAACGAGGCTGCTCAAAGATCTCCTTAAGCATAAAATGTTCGTAGCCGTTCTTTTCAATCTCGCTGATACCCAGGTCGAGCTTTTCAATCTTGGGCTCCAGCTTGTCGTTCTGAATGGTCTTCAGGATCAGTTCATCCCGGCTGATGATGGCCACATCATCGTTATTCAGGTAAATGACCCTGTCGGTGTGCTCCACGATGGGCGTGGCATCCGATGCGAGGTAATATTCCCCGTCTCCGATTCCAAGAACCAGCGGACTACTCTTTCGGGCCGCAATGATCTTATCAGGCTCATCGGCACATAGAACCACCAGTCCGTATGCACCCACTACCTTAGTGAGCGCCAGCCTGACAGCAATCTCGGCATTCACTCCCCCCTTAATGTAAATGTATTCGATAAGATTGGCCAATACTTCCGTATCGGTCTCACTTACAAAGGAATACCCACGATCGGTCAGTTTTCCCTTAAGGGTATTGTAGTTCTCAATGATCCCGTTATGTATCAGGGTGAACTTGCCCTTCATGGAGGTGTGGGGATGGGCATTCACATCGTTGGGTTCACCATGGGTGGCCCAGCGGGTGTGACCAATCCCGACGGTACCGGCAAGATTCTTACCCTCCACGTAATGCTCCAGATCACTAACCTTGCCCTTTTTCTTGTAAATATTCAGTTTATCATCAAGCAGGGATATACCCGCCGAATCATACCCCCTGTATTCCAGTCTTTTCAGACCGCTTATCAGGATTGGGTATGCATTTTTGGAACCAATATACCCGACAATACCACACATAACTACTGAATTTTGGTATAGGTTATATCTAAACGAATCTTTTCGGAAACGGATGAGGGACCTTTGAGAATGGCCCTTTCAGCCGACTGATTATAGAGACTGGGAAGAATCACCAGATCCAGGTCCGTTACCTCCCCGTTGAGATAGGCCTGGAAATGCCGGCCCATGTTAAACCGGTAATCCTGACGGGACTGACTGTAATCACCTCCGTAATAACTGCGGTTTCCGGTGGCATCGATATCAAAATCAAAAATAAAATCAAAATCATTTTCTTCATCCACCGAAAGCAGATTGATCCTGTCTGGCAGGTCCGCTTCCGAAATGCCCGTAAGGATGGAATCGGCTACCGGAATGTAGAGTTCGGCCTTGTTGATGGCAATCGGCATACTGTCGAGCCAGTCCTCTATTCCCGGAAAGGTTATTTTGGTGTATACTCCGCTCATGGAAGCCACATACTTAAGACTATCGCCCGGATCAGGAGAGGCAATGAGTTCACCCAGCCGGCTGCCGGAATAGTCATGATTGAATATGTTAACCCGTGGAGCAATCTCGGCAATGAAAAAATCAACCCTTAAGGTATCGGTAAAATCCCCTATGTAATGCATGCGGATCTCCGTTTCCGCATCGGTAAGATCCATGGTGTAAATCCCACCCCCGGTGCTGACAGGTTCGGTGGTGATGTACAAACCTTTGAAAAAATCAAAAAACTCGTTCACATCCTGGAAAACTGTATCGTCAACTTCACTGAACCGGTCCAGGAGAGCCCGGTTATTCAATGGAATCCTTAGCAGACTGTCGTAAGGATGAATGGTGGCCGTGGCAAGAAGCACATCCTGATTATACCAGCCTTCCGGATCAAAATCCGAATAATAGAGTGAATCGTACTCAAGATCTCCCGTAACCTCATAGACATATAAGGTCTGGGATGAACTGTCGATGGCATAATAATCCGAAACGGCCATGTAAAGGATCAGGGAATCCACCTTCCGGGTCTCACTTACCGTAGCACCCGCCACTCCGAAACGGGTAAGAAATTCGGCGGCATTGTACCCCCAGACCGGATCACGATAACTCCCCAATAGAAAATCATTGTTTTCTGAGGTGATCACCCTGACACCTTCCTCAGTGTTGGCCTCCATGTCAATATCGGATACAAAGGAAGTCGTGATAACATCGGCATCAGGCAAAAGATCTCTTCCCAGAAAACCGGCATCCTGTTCACAGGAGGTCAAAACCAGAAAGAAAAGGATCAAATAAAAAGGATAACGGAAAACGCTGCGAAATGGCGGATTCGGAGTAAATTTATCATTCATTACAAACTACTTGCTAAGAATTTTATCATAGAAAACGGAATAAGCCTCAATATATTCTTCTTCTCCCTGATAATCTAAAACCGGAATGGAGGCTTTTTGAATTTTATCTTCCAAAGTTTTATCAAAAGTCTCACTTCCCCTGATGATCCCATCCGAATAACGGAAAGCAAGTCCGACAAGATTTGAAAAGGAAGGATCCTGAATATCTTTGATATCATTATCGCTAATTCCATTGTATTGTATTTTCCCGGCAAAATCCTCGTTAAAAGTATCGTTCAATGAATTGTTATATGCCGAAAAGATCACCTTCGAATCGGAAAACAGAGGCTCATCATGATAGGACTTTTTTATGTAAATGGGTACCAGGCCGGTAAACCAACCATGACAATGAATAATGTCAGGCGACCATCTCAGCTTCTTTACCGTCTCTATCACCCCCCTCGCGAAAAAGATCATCCTTTCATCATTGTCCTTGTAAAAATTTCCCCTGGAATCCTTAACCACCGACTTACGGTGAAAATAATCCTCATTATCAATGAAATAAACCTGCATACGAGCTGCCTGAATGGAAGCCACCTTAATGATGAGGGGATGATCTGCGTCATTTATGATCAGATTCATTCCGGAAAGCCTGATTACCTCATGCAACTGATTCCTTCTCTCATTGATGTTCCCGAATCTCGGCATGAAAGTCCTTATCTCACGTCCCATTTCCTGTATTCCCTGCGGAAGGTAGCGGCTGATCACTGACATTTCGGTTTCGGGAAGATAGGGAGTAATTTCTTGCGAAATAAACAGAACTTTCGTGGTTTCCATGTGGAGTCAATTGTTACTTTCAACATGCAAAGATACAAATATTTCTTGAATAGCCGGTGGCTTATTTGTCATTATCAGAGCGTAACAATTCCCGGAATTGCTTAGAATATTAATTGATTATCTTTAATTTTGCTTTTTACTTTTTTGAGTCCGGAGCTTAGGGCTAAAAACCCAAAGTTTCATTGAAAATAAATCGATTTTGATCTTTTTGGCTTGTTAGTCGCGAAGAAATAGGGTTTCACAAAATGGAACCGGTATTCTCGATACATTTCCTGAGACCCGCAAAATATAATACAGATAACCTTTGAAAACACTGGAAACCAGTGCAGGCTTAAAAACCTACCTGAATAATCTTCGGAAAGAAGGAACCACCATCGGACTGGTCCCCACCATGGGGGCCCTGCACGAAGGACATTTGTCGCTCGTGGATGAGGCGATCAGGCGGTGCGACGTTGTCGTGGTAAGCATTTTCGTCAATCCCACCCAGTTTAACGACCCCAACGACCTTAAAAATTACCCCAGAACCCTCGACCGGGACCTTGAAATGCTCTCCACACGAAGGGTAGATGTAGCTTTCATACCCGAGATCCATGAAATATACCCGCATCCCGACGACCGCACCTTCAGTTTTGGTCATCTCG
The DNA here is from genome assembly GCA_964572225.1 of uncultured Bacteroidaceae bacterium. Classification (GTDB taxonomy): domain Bacteria; phylum Bacteroidota; class Bacteroidia; order Bacteroidales; genus CAZNFR01. Next base: position 49,644 of record CAZNFR010000012.1, on the reverse strand, counting down.
AAACCATAATGGAAGGGGCTCATCGACCGGGTCACTTCAACGGGGTCGCACAGGTGGTAAGCATTCTTTTGGATCTTGTGAAGCCCGAAATGGCCTTTTTCGGCCAAAAAGATTTTCAACAACTGGCCATAATCAAAAAACTGGTCAAAAAAATGAAGGTCCCGGTTGAGATCGTTGCCTGCCCCATCATCCGCGAATCCGACGGATTGGCCATGAGCTCACGAAACCAGCTTCTGGATCCCGAAGAACGGAAACATGCAAGCCATATATCAAAAATCCTTTTCGAGGCCCGCGAAAGAAAAGACCTCATGGAGGTAAAAAAACTAAAGAAATGGGCCTTCAAAAAAATAAACGAGGATCCCCTAATCGAATGCGAGTACTTCGAAATCGTAAACGACCGGAACCTTAAACCCATTCAAAACTGGGACGATCCCGAGGTAAAAGTAGCCTGCGTGGCAGCCAAAATTAACAAGGTTCGACTTATTGATAATCTTATTTTTGATTAACTTTGCCCCGGGTTTATACAAAACTTTTCCTCCGGAAATAAGACCGGACAAAGGAGTTTAACCGTAAACCATTGGCATTCTCTATGGGTTAGAACAATTTGGCCAACAGATTAAAAGTATTAGAAGAGTGATTATTGAAGTAGTAAAATCCAAAATACACCGGGTAACCATTACCGAAGCAGATTTGAATTACGTGGGCAGTATAACCATTGATGAGGATCTTATGGATGCAGCCAACCTGATCCCCAATGAGAAAGTGCAGGTGGTGAACATCAATAATGGGGAAAGACTCGAAACCTATGTTATCAAAGGTGAAAGAGGATCAGGTCAGATCTGCATGAACGGTCCGGCCGCCCGGAAAATGGCCGTTGGCGATATCATCATTATTATCTCCTATGCAGGAATGGATTTTGAAGAAGCCAAAAAATTCAAACCCGCCCTCGTTTTTCCCGATACCACAACCAATAAACTTATCACCTCCCAGTTTTGAAATCCAGAATCATAAAAGTTCTTAAGTTCCTCGCCTTCCTGATGCTGGGGATACTTCTTTTGTATTTTGCCTTCAGGGGTATAAAATTCGAAAACCTCAGGGATGATTTCCAAAGCGCAAACTATTCCTGGATCCTGCTCTCCCTGGTTTTTGCCATCCTGGCCTACATTTCCCGGGCCGCCCGCTGGAACCTGATCATTGAACCCCTCAACCATAAACCTTCCCTTGCCAATACTTTCTACTCACTTATGATAGGGTACCTGGCAAATTTTGCCTTTCCGCGGATCGGAGAAGTGACCCGTTGCGCCACCCTGTCCAAAAAAGAGAAAATCCCCCTCGATAAACTCTTCGGAACGGTAATCGTGGAAAGAGTCATCGACTTTGTAACCCTGCTTACCATTCTCTTCCTGCTCATCATCTTCCGGTTTGAAACCTTTGGTAATTTTTTCAACGATTCCGTATTTACCCCCCTGGGTAATAAAATCAGCAATTCCCTCAACTTTTCACGGTATATCTGGTTCGGACTGGGCATCCTTCTGGTTAGCTCGATTATCTTCTACCTGGTATTCCGTGACTTCCTTTCCCGGATAAAAGTGATCGCCAAAGCCAAAAATGCCGTGAAAGGGATCATTGAAGGACTCAAAACCGTGTACCGTATGAAAAGACGGGGAATGTTCCTTTTTCATACCTTCTTCATATGGATCAATTACCTGATGATGACCTGGGTGGCCGTCTTTGCACTCCCATCCACCTCCTCACTGGGGATTATCGACGGACTCTTCATCCTGGTGATCGGTGGACTAGGGATGTCGGCACCGGTACAATCCGGGATCGGCGCCTACCATTGGATCATTTCCCGCGGACTCGTAGCCGTGTACCCCTTCATCAGCATGGAACAGGGACTGGTATTTGCCACAATCACCCACGAATTTCAATCCATCCTCGCCATTCTTCTGGGCTTCTTCTCCTTTGTTATGATCTTCCGGAAGAAAAAGAATAAGGATGAAGTCCCTTCAGCCGCTGTTGAACACAGCGAAGAATCCATGAAAACACAATCGGTATGAATCCCCTCGAAAATATCCGCTCCTCCATTGTGGAAGCCGGACATCTGAAACCCGGAGCCCCCGGCAGAATAACGGGAAGGATGGTTTTCACCAACGGATGCTTCGATATCCTGCACCAGGGGCATATTCAGTACCTGGCCCAGGCTGCCGGACTTGGTGATTTTCTGGTAATCGGACTCAACTCAGACCCTTCCGTCCAAAGACTGAAAGGAAAGAACAGACCCGTCCAGGACCAGCATACCAGAGCCCTCATCCTGGCATCCCTGAGATTTGTGGATTTCGTGGTTATCTTCGAGGAAGATACCCCGGATATACTGATTAAAACCCTCATGCCCGATGTACTCGTCAAAGGAGGGGATTATAAACCCGAAGACATTGTGGGGTTCGATACCGTTACCGGTAATGGCGGAAAAGTGCTCTGCCTCGATTTTCTTCCCGGACACTCCTCAACCCGCATCATCGAAAAACTGAAAGACTAACTTCCGGGCCCTTTTTTACGTATAAATTTTTATCTTCTGCCATGGCTAAAACCAAAAGTGCATATTTCTGCCAAAACTGCGGCAATGAATCTCCTAAATGGATTGGCAAATGCCCCTCATGCGGAGAATGGAATACCTACGTTGAAGAAATCGTCGTTAAACAAAAAGACACCTACTATTCCAAAAAGGAAAAGGAAAAAACCCGGCCTTCAAAGCTGCGCGACATCGATATTCAGCAAAATATCCGCATCGATACCCACGATCAGGAATTTAACCGGGTACTCGGGGGCGGGATCGTACCCGGATCCCTGATTTTGCTCGGTGGAGAACCCGGGATCGGCAAATCCACCCTGGCCCTGCAATTGGCCATGAAACTGAAAAATACACGAATCCTCTATGTCTCGGGTGAGGAAAGCCCCCAGCAGATCAGGCTCAGAGCCGAACGCCTGGGTAGCCTGCAAGACACAGAATGCCTTATATATCCGGAAACTTCCCTGGAAAATGTTCTGAACACCGCCGAACAGGAAAAGCCGGAAATCATGGTGATCGACTCCATCCAAACCCTTTTCACCGAGAGAGTGGAGTCCTCCCCGGGAAGTGTTACCCAGGTAAGGGAATGTGCAGCCAACCTGCTCAAATTCAGTAAACAAACCCATATTCCGGTCATCATCATCGGACATATTACCAAAGAAGGGTCCATCGCCGGACCCAAGGTTCTGGAGCATATCGTCGATACCGTCCTGCAGTTTGAAGGGGACCGCCACTACTTCTACCGAATCCTCCGATCCATGAAAAACCGCTTCGGTTCCACCTCCGAGATCGGGGTCTACGAAATGAAAGGAAACGGCCTCGTGGAGATCCATAATCCCTCCGAATCCCTGATCAGCAAAAATCCGGAGAATCTTAGTGGAATCGCAATATCTGCCACCATTGAAGGAATACGGCCCCTGCTCGTGGAAATACAGGCCCTGGTTAGTAACTCAGTGTACCCATCCCCACAGAGAACTACCACAGGATTCGACCTCCGAAGACTGTCCATGCTCCTGGCCGTTCTGGAGAAAAGAGCCAACTTTAAGCTGGCAGCCAAGGATGTCTTTCTGAACATCGCCGGTGGGATCCGCGTCGACGATCCCGCCATAGACCTGGCTGCTGTGGCAGCAGTCCTTTCTTCAACCCTAGACATTGCCATTCCGGGCAATATCTGCTTTGCCGGTGAAGTGGGACTCTCCGGTGAAATACGTCCGGTGAACCGGCTGGAACAAAGGATCTCCGAAGCCGAAAAACTCGGGTTCAGCAAAATGATCCTCTCCCGCTATGGAGTGAAAAATATTGATGTCAAACAATTTAAGATCGAAATTGAATTTATTTCAAAAGTTCAGCAAATTCCGAAAATTCTCTTTGGATAAAAACCCCGGGGAGAAATTTATCCCCCTCATACGAAAGGATTACCTTCCTGCCGTAAGAATCTTTAAGATCCGTAACCCCGATATCCCCTCCGGCTCTGTCTATTTTTTCACGACCGACCGCGGACTGACCTATGAGGTTACCTTCGGGAAAAAAAAGAATAATTACCTGGGGAATGTTATGAACTTCAGCGTAATATCCGATGAATATGAGGACGAATACTCCGAAACAAACCAGGGTAACGTTTTTAGCATCATCGCAACCATTATCGAGATCATCCGCCGATACCATTCCCTCCATCCACGATCGGTAAGCTATGAATTCTCGGGCGAATACAAGGATCAACGCGACCAGGATAAAGCCAGTATCCGCACCCGACTCTATCTCAGATCGGCCCGCCTGGTCGTAGATCACCAATACTGGGATTTGAAGCTTAACGATAATAAGCTTATCTTAACACGCAAAATCCCCACATGAATTCCCGGGTCCTCGAAATCCAAAACCTTTACCTTTCAGCCCCTTCCACCGGAGAGACCATTCTTAACGACATTTCACTGGATATCCGCAGACAAACCATCACCGGCATCGTCGGAGAATCCGGTTCGGGGAAATCCATGACCGCCCTTACCATAATGGGACTCCTGCCGCCCGGGATCCGGAAAGTAAGCGGCAACATTCGCTTTTACCCCTCCGGATCCAATCCCGTCAACCTCCTGGATCCGGAACTTAACCGGAGAAATCTTAACGGGAAAAAAATTTCCATGATCTTTCAGGAACCCATGACCAGTCTAAACCCCTCCATGAAATGCGGAGCACAGGTCGATGAAGTCGTCCGGAAACATCTGGGAGGAACCCCGGAAGAACGGAAAGAAAAAATCATCCACCTTTTCGAAAAGGTGAAACTTCCCAGACCAGATGATATCTATTCCTCATACCCGCATCAGCTTTCCGGCGGACAACGCCAGAGGATCATGATCGCCATGGCCGTGGCTACAGGTCCGGAAATCCTCATTGCCGATGAACCTACCACCGCCCTGGATATCAGTATCCAAAGAAAAATCATCGAACTACTGAAAGAATTGCAGGTTGAAATGGGACTGTCGGTAATCTTTATCAGCCACGATCTCAGGATCATCCGTGAAATTGCCGATGAAGCCATTGTGATGAGACATGGATCCATCATTGAGTCAGCTCCCGCACATAAACTTTTTACCTCCCCGGAAAAACCCTATACCCGCGGACTCCTGGCCTGTCTCCCCCCTCTCCATTCCAGGCCGGATCGACTGATCACCATCGATGAATTCGAAAAAACTATCCCTGATCCCATCCCAAAACCTGGTAAACCCAGGCCAACACCGGGTAAAACCCCCATACTCGAAGTCCTGGACCTCTCAATCAGCTACCCCACCGGGAGAATATCCCTGTTTGGAAAGAAAAAATCCATATCCGCAGTAGATAATGTGAGTTTTCAACTGTATCAAAATGAGACACTCGGATTGGTTGGGGAATCGGGCTCAGGAAAAACCACTTTGGGGAAGAGCATTCTCAGACTTATCAACCTGAACTCAGGACAGGTACGTTACCATGGAAAGGATATCACCCGATTGCCGGGCCGGGAAAGGAGACATTTCAGAAAAAATGTGCAGGTGGTTTTTCAGGATCCCTATTCCTCCCTGAACCCGAAAATGTCGGTCAGATCCCTGCTTACCGAGGCAAGGATGCTTCATTTCCCGGGGGAAAGTAAACCGGAAAGGATAGTAAAGGTGACCGAGATTCTTGAGAAAACCGGGTTGAGGGAATCGGACCTGAAGAAATATCCCCATGAATTTTCGGGAGGACAACGGCAAAGGATAGGAATTTCCCGTTCCCTTTGCACTGAGCCCGAAATAATTATCCTCGACGAAGCCGTTTCGGCCCTGGATGTGAGCGTTCAGGCCCAAATCCTGAATCTCTTAAATGATCTTAAGTCCGAATTTGGGCTGGCTTATATATTTATTTCTCATGACCTCTCGGTCGTGAAATACATGTCTGACCGTATGATCGTTTTGAAGGAAGGGAGGATTGAAGAAGAAGGGGATCCCATCCGTATCTTCAGGGACCCGGCATCAGGGTATACCCGCAGGCTGATTGAATCCCTTCCCGGGAACTAAAACTCGTCGGGCTCCGTGTAAAGTCCGCGTGTCTGCACCCCGGCTTCCTTCTCAACATCCGGACAGTCGAGCTTCATATTAAAACCGGGGGGTTCCTCAAAAATATCTTCCTGAGTGATGGTAAGGGTAGAATCCGCATAGACCTTCTGCATAAAATAACCATAGATCGGGAGGGCCATATGCGATCCGGATCCTTTATCAAGGTTATCAAAATGAACGGAACGATCCTCCGCTCCAACCCAGACCCCTGCGGTGAGATTGGGAGTGATCCCCATATACCAGCCGTCCGAATGGTTCTGGGTGGTTCCTGTCTTACCTCCCATTTCGGCCTCAAACTGAAAAAACCAGCGCAGCCGGCCAGCCGTACCCCTGTTCACAACATTCTTCAGCAATTGTACCATAAGGTAGGCAGTCTGTTCCGAGATCGCTTCGATCTTCTGAGGCACAAATTCCGAAATCACGTTCCCATGCCGGTCTTCTATCCGGGTTACATAAACCGGTTCAACATATACCCCTTTGTTGCTGAAAGTATTGAAAGCCCCGGTCATTTCTTCCAGACTGATATCGGAGGTTCCGAAAATCACGGAGGGGACCGCATCGATTTTGCTTTTTACTCCCATTTTCCGGATCATATCGACCACCGCCTGCGGATTGAATCTTTTTACCAGCCAGGCAGAGATGTAGTTCACGGAATTTGCCAGTCCCCATTCCAAGGTGACCATTTTACCTTCCATCTCAAATTTTCCGGAGTTCCTGGGGGTATAGGTTGTATCATTGTCCACAAAAGTAACGGGTACATTCGGAACCAGATCACAGGGAGAATAGCCCTCCTGCATGGCAAGGGTATAAAGGAAGGGTTTAATGGTGGATCCCACCTGCCTTTTCCCCTGAGTCACATGATCGTACTGAAAATACCGGCTGTTATGTCCGCCCACATAAGCCTTTACATGACCGCTGCCCGGTTCCATGGCCATCATCCCTGCCCTCAGGAAAAATTTATAATACCGAAGAGAGTCCATCGGGGTCATTATGGTATCCCGGTTCCCTTTCCAGGAAAAAACGTTCATTTCAACCTGAGTGTTGAAAACCTTCAGTATGGAATCCATCTCCACCCTTTGGGAACGCAGTCTGCGGTAACGATCAGTCCTTCGCATAGCCTGCATCATGATCTGTGAGATTTCCTGGTTGGTTAGGTCACGGGAGAAAGGTGCATACTTCCTTCCGTTCTTTTCATCAAAAAATTCATTCTGCAACTGTTCTCCAAGATGCTTTGCCACCGCCTCTTCAGCGTATTCCTGCATACGATGATCAATGGTGGTATAGATCCTTAGTCCGTCGGTCCATATATTATAAGGAGATCCGTCGGGCTTAAAATTTTTGTTTGCCCAGCCGTAAAGTGGGTCCTGTTCCCATTTCAAAGAATCTTCCTGGTAACTGGTATAGGAGAAATAATTTTCTTTTTCGGGTTTGTCGGCTTTCAGCTTCAGACTTAAAAAGGTGCGGAAATGGGTTCCGAGTCCGGAAACATGACTCTGGGAGGTGAAGTTGGTTTCCAGAGGCAGTTCCCTGACTGAATCCCTCACTTCCTCCTCAATAAAACCGTATTTCTCCATTTGTCCGAGTACAATGTTCCGCCGCGTTTCTGCATTTTCGGGATTTCTCAGCGGACTGTACCTGGTGGGTGCCTGGAGGAGTCCCACCAATACCGCAGCCTGCTCGAGCTTCAGGGAATCGGGTGTGGTGTCAAAAAACACCCGGCTGGCCGATTTAATTCCGAAAGTTTCATGCCCGAAGGGGACCGAATTAAGATACATGACCAGGATCTCCCGCTTGGTGTAAAACCTTTCCAGTCGGGCAGCCGTAACCCATTCCTTGAATTTGAAGGCTACCAGCTCTGCCTGCCTGCGAATACCGGAGCTCGACTGATAATCGCGGGTATTGAAAAGGTTTTTGGCCAATTGCTGGGAAAGGGTACTACCCCCCCCGGCATTTTGTCCGCCAATAATCGTACGCACCAGAACCCTGGCAAGTCCCCTTGCATCAATTCCGGAATGTCTCTCAAAACGAATATCCTCGGTGGCAATCAGAGCTTCCACCAGATAAGGGGAAAGGTCCCCGAAATCGACAAAGGACCGGTTCTCAATGAAGTATTTACCGAGCAATTCACCATCGGCGGTTATGATCTCCGATGCCAGGTTGTTCTCGGGATTCTCCAGACGGTCAAAGGAAGGCAGCTCACCAAAAACTCCTTTGGATACAAGGATGAACAATAGGATTATCAGGACAACAGGGGTGATTATGATTGACCAGAAAATCCGGATTATGCGTTTTTTTCGTTTTTCCTCCAGGGCCATGTTTTAGATTGGTTTTAGACAAAAATAAGAATTATTTTCCAGCAAAATTTGAACCATGTACTTGTTTTAATTTACTTTGCAAAATTTAGCAGGTACCAAGCAGCGTTGAATTTATGAAGGAAGAGAACCTTGTAATTGTTGAGTCTCCGGCGAAAGCGAAAACCATTGAGCGCTTTCTCGGAAAAGAATTTCTTGTTAAATCCAGTTTCGGTCATATACGCGATCTTGCAAAGAAAAATCTCGGTATTGATCTGGAAAACAACTATAAACCCGAATATATTGTACCGGGTGACAAGAAAAAAGTGGTTGATGAACTGAAAAAGCTGGCCAAACAGGCAAAAACCGTCTGGCTTGCTTCCGATGAAGACCGTGAAGGTGAGGCCATTGCCTGGCACCTTTACAAGGTGCTGAAACTCAAACCCGAAAATACCCGGCGTATCGTTTTCTCCGAGATTACCAAAGAAGCCATCCTGAAAGCCATCGAGAATCCACGCTTTATCAATTTCGATCTGGTCAATGCCCAGCAGGCAAGAAGGATCCTCGATCGACTGGTAGGTTTCGAGATCTCTCCTATTCTCTGGAGGAAGATCAAGCCTTCCCTCTCTGCCGGCCGCGTTCAGTCGGTTGCCGTAAAACTCATTGTGGAAAGGGAAAGAGAAATCAAGGATTTCAGGGCCGATTCTTCATTCCGCCTTCAGGCTTTCTTTCATACCGGTAAATCGGATTCGAAATTGGCCGATCTTAAAGCAGAGCTCGACAGCAGACTCCCCGATGAAAAATCTACCCTCGAATTTCTGAACGCCCTGATCGGAGCCTCCTTCTCGGTAAAGGATATCCAAAAGAAACCCTCCAAAAAATCGCCAGCTCCCCCTTTCACCACCTCCACACTCCAGCAGGAAGCCTCCAGAAAACTGGGCTTTTCTGTGGGCCAGACCATGGCTGTGGCACAGAAACTCTACGAAGCCGGAAAGATCACCTACATGAGAACCGACTCGGTTAACCTTTCAGGCACTGCCATCTCCGGGGCTTCCGAGGTGATAAAAACCGATTTTGGGGATGAATATCTTAAGGTCCGGAAGTATCAGACAAAATCCAAGGGGGCCCAGGAAGCTCATGAGGCGATCCGCCCCACTTATATGAACAACCGTAGCGTTACGGGCTCCAATCAGGAACAGCGCTTGTACGACCTGATCTGGAAAAGGACGCTGGCCTCCCAGATGAGCGATGCCCAACTGGAAAAAACCACGGTTAAAATTGAAAATGACCGGAAAGAAAATCTATTTATCGCTCAGGGTGAGGTGATCCAATTCGACGGCTTCCTCAAGGTATACCTGGAAAGTACCGACGAGGAAGGTAGCGATGAAACCAGGAACGGAGGCAAATCGGCCGTTGCTGCCGAAAGCGGACTGCTACCCCCCATGGGAAAAGGCGACAAACTGGACCTGGAAAGCATAAAAGCCGATCAGAGGTTTACTTCCCATCCCCCGAGATATACCGAAGCCAGTCTGGTGAAAAAGCTCGAAGAACTGGGTATCGGAAGACCTTCAACCTATGCTCCCACCATTTCCACCATTCAGCAAAGGGAGTATGTGGTGAAGGAAGACCGGGAAGGAAATCAGCGTAAGGTAACCCATATGATCCTGGAAAATAACAAGGTTGAGCAAAAAACCCTGACCGAGAATTATGGGTACGAAAAAGCCAAGCTCTTCCCCACCGATATCGGAATGATCGTCACTGACTTCCTGGATCAGTACTTCCGGGAGATCATGAATTATAACTTCACCGCCTCCGTGGAGGAGAAATTTGACCGTATTGCCGGCGGTGAAATGGAGTGGGTGAAAATGATTGACCACTTTTATAAACCTTTCCATGCCACGGTCGATAAAACCGCCGAAGAAAGCGAGAAATCGAAAGGGGAAAAGATTCTGGGTGAAGACCCCAAAAGCGGGAAGGTGGTAATGGTAAAGATCGGAAGGTATGGCCCCATCGCTCAGATCGGGGAAGCCACCGACGAGGAAAAACCCAAATTCGCAAGCCTGCTTAAAGGACAAAGCATTGAGACCATCACCCTGGAGGAAGCACTGGATCTGTTTAAGCTGCCCAGAGAAATCGGAAGGTATGAAGACAGTGAGGTGGTAATAGGAGTGGGCAGGTTCGGTCCCTACGTCAGACATAAATCCAAATTCTATTCCCTGAAAAAAGGAGTGGACGATCCGATGAAGATCACCCTCGAAAGGGCTATCGAACTTATTGAGGAAAAACGCCAACAGGATAAGAATAAACACATCAAGAAGTTTGAGGAAATGCCCGGACTGGAGATCCTTAACGGGAGGTATGGACCTTATATCGCCTATGAAGGCAAGAATTATAAAATTCCAAAGAATACTGATCCTTCTAAACTGAGCCTTGAGGATTGTAAAAAGATCATTGAAAAAAAGGGGAATAAAAAATAATGAACCTCAATGATTATTTTGAACCGGTAAGTTTGGATAAACCCGAACTTACCCTCCTGGAACCGGGAGAAAGTTTTAGTAAATCGGTTAAGATCCACACACCCGGTCGCCCGGTAAAATATCCCTCTCCCTTCGATATTGCCATCTTCGGCATCCCTGACGACCGTTACTCTCACACTAAAGGAATGTCGGGTTCACCCGATGAGATCAGGAAACAACTTTACGGACTGGCTCCCGTGAACCGGAAACTGAAAATTGCCGATTTCGGGAACCTGAAACTCAGCGACAAAAAAAGCGACACCCTTTTTGCACTCCGGGATATATTGCTGGAACTCCGTGAAAACAAAACCGTGGCCATCGTCCTGTCTACCGGACAGGATCTTCTGCTGGGGGCTTTGAAGACGCTGGAGAAATCAAAAGAACTGGAGCAGATCTGTATCCTGGATTCCCGGATCGATATGATCGGAACCTCCGGGGAACCCGATCCGCTCAACTACCTCAGATTTGTTCTGAAGGATAAAAGCCTCGAGACCCTGCATATCACAGTTCTGGGAAACCAGGTCTATTACAATCCGGAAGAACAACTCGACAAATTTGAGGATAAGGGACATAATTATATACGTCTGGCAAAAGTAAGGGACGACCTGAGTATTGCTGAACACATTGTGAGGGATGCCCGCATGCTCAGTGTGGATATGTCGGCCCTTCGAAGCAGCGATGCCCCCGGGGTAAGGCTAGCCGGTCCGAATGGCTTTTTCGGGCATGAATTCTGCAGACTTACCCGCTATGCCGGAAGCTCACCCGTTCTCGAATCCATTATCTATTCCGAATATTGTCCGCTGAAGGACGAGAACCGGCAAACCGCTGCCCTGATTGCACAGTCGGTCTGGTACTTCATCGAAGGATATAGTATCCGCCGGCCCGAAGATCCCAAAGGAGAGGGCTTCAAGAAGTTTATTGTGAGTTCCGGCGCAGGGAAACAGAACCTGGTCTTCTATAAAAGCAATTCCACCGAACGCTGGTGGATGGAACTGCCGTTAAAAGAAGCCCCGGAAACCAATCCGGTGATCTCATGTTCCTATGAAGACTACCAGAAGGCTTGCGTTAATGAAATTCCTGACCGTTGGTGGAAAATAATGAAACATTTCGGTTAAACATTATGTTTAATGAGTATTTCCAATCCGGCTGCGAGGAAAGCGGAAAAAACGGTTCGGAGAACCGGAAAAGAAATCGCGGCTATCAACAATAAACTGTTGATAATATTTGTTACATAGTAAGAATTTTAGTTATTTTAATTTTTTTGCATAAGCTCTGGTTTGCCCATTAATCAGTTAACAAAGGAATGATTAAACGATATATCTGGTTCGTTTTCCTGACTTTTATTTCAGTAGAATTACTGGCTCAGCAAGATCCTGATTTTAGTCAGACCAATGCAGTC
>CAZNFR010000012.1:0-37296 GCA_964572225.1 uncultured Bacteroidaceae bacterium | reverse complement strand
GCAGTCATGACCATGATCAACCCTGCTTCGGTAGGAAGCCGCGACCGTATATGTCTCAATGTCGCTCACCGCGAACAATGGGTCGGCTTTGAAGGTGCCCCTTCAACCTCCTATTTCAGCGCCGATGGTGCCTTTAGTTTTTTTGGAGCCGATCATGGGGTGGGACTTTCCATTCTGAACGATGTTTATGGCTTCAATACCGACCTTGGAGTCAGAGCCGCTTATGCCTACCGATTCGATCTGGGTGCCGGTAAACTGGCCGTGGGTTTTAATGCCGGGATTATTAACCAATCTCTTAAGCCGGAATGGTTTATTCCGGACGACCTGGGAAATGTACAGGGCGACCCAAACATCCCGCAGAGTGAGGATAGCAGGGTGGCTTTCGACCTGGGTCTGGGAATTTTTTACCGCAGCGAAAATCTTTTTTTGGGAATTTCTACAACCCATTTGAATCAGGCCCGTATAAGGTACGAGAATGTAAATTCAGCCCCTTACCTTGTGCGTCACTATTACTTAACCGGGGGATACAATTTACAACTCGCAAACCCGTTATTTGAAATAATGCCTTCATTTGTACTGAGTTCGGATGGCAGAGCAAACCAGATTTATGTCAATACCACCCTCCGGTACAATAAAAGATTTTGGGGTGGCGTTTCTTATAGAGCCGGCGACGCGATCGTCGGACTATTAGCAGTCGAACTGTTTAACGGAGTCAGGGTTGGTTACTCCTACGATTTTACAATCTCAAGGATTAGCAAGTACAGCAGCGGAAGTCATGAACTGACAGTAGGATACTGCTTCGACCTGAGCCTCGACCGAACGCCTCAAAAGTATAAGAGCATTAGATTTTTGTAAGAAAAAGTTAATTAAATTAATAATCGTTTAAAGATTGTTTTCGCAAATACCCAGAGAGCTATGAAAAAGTTATTGTTCTTCCTTGCCATTATGGTAATTTTAGGAAGTTGTTCTTCCGGATTCAACTCAGGTGAACTGGTTGGCGTTGAAGGAAGGAAAGCCTACACCGAACCGGATCCCTTTGGAATGGTCTTTATCCCGGCCGGTGCCTTTATTTCAGGACCCAGTGACCAGGATATTGCCTTCACCCAGAACTCTTCCTCCAAAACCGTTACCGTCGATGCCTTCTGGATGGATGAGACCGAAATCACCAACAACGAATACAGACAGTTTGTGTTTTGGGTAAAGGATTCCCTTCTCAGACAAGGATTGGCTGATGATGGTATCGAAGATTTTATTCTTACCGATGATGAGGAAAATCCCATTTATATTAATAAAATGGGCAGCGAATCACCCAGGCTTAACTGGGAAACCGAAATTGATTATGAGGACGAGAACGGGGATGTCCAGGCTGTTGTAGAAAGACTTGGGCTTTATTATACCGGCGACGCCCAGTTCTTCGGACGTAAACAGCTGGCCGTGGAAAAACTGGTCTATAATTATTACCGGATCGACCTTCAGCAGGCTGCCAAAAGGGCAAACCGATTCAATCAAACAACCCAACAGTACGAAGGCTCGGTCGTAAATCCCGATGGTACCGTTTCTCCCATAGAAGGAAGACAATCTTTCGTATTCCGAGACAATGTGGCCGTTTATCCCGATACCCTGGTCTGGATCTCCGACTTTACCTATTCTTTTAATGAACCTTATGCAAACCTGTATTTCTGGCATCCTTCCTACGATAACTACCCTGTGGTAGGAGTTACCTGGAAACAGGCAAATGCTTTTTCCATCTGGAGAACCCATTTCCTGAATTCTGCCCTTGCATCAAGGGGTGAACCCTTTGTGCAGGACTACCGACTTCCCAGTGAAAATGAATGGGAATTCGCTGCCAGAGGTAACCTCGACGGTAGCAAGTACCCCTGGGGAGGCCCCTATACCCGTAACCAACTCGGTTGCTTTGTGGCTAACTTCAAACCCCTCAGAGGAAATTATATCGACGACGGATCCCTTATTCCTTCCAGGGTTGGCTCCTACTCACCTAATGAATACGGACTGTATGACATGGCCGGAAACGTAGCCGAATGGACATCCAGCTCCTACGACGAATCCTCCTTCATGTTCTCCCATAACATGAACCCGGATTTCAAATACAACGCAAAACCCGACGATCCCGCAGTTATGAAAAGAAAAGTGGTTCGCGGCGGTTCATGGAAAGATGTGGCCTATTTCATGCAGGTTAGCGTAAAAGACTATGAATATCAGGATACTGCGAAGTCTTACATCGGATTCAGATGTGTCCGCTCGTACCTCGGAACCAAATAATTCAAAAATCTAAAAAATTATGAACGTTACTGAAATTGTTCAGAGTTCCGGCTGGAAGAACTTTATGGCCAAACTCTATGGTATTGGAGCATCCGTGGTAATTATTGGTGCGATGTTCAAAATCATGCACTGGCCCTTTGCAAGTGTGATGATCGTGGCAGGACTTACCACAGAGGCCATCATCTTCTTCTTCTCCGCCTTTGAACCCCTGCACGAAGAACTTGACTGGACCCTGGTTTATCCCGAACTTGCGGGTATGACCGATCCCGATGAGATGGATGAATACAGAGAGGAAAACATCGCCAGTCGGGGTGTCGGTCTCCAAAAATTTGATGAACTCTTCAAAGACGCCAACATACGTCCGGAAACCATCTCCAGTCTTAGTCAGGGACTAACAAGCCTTAGTCAGACCTCCTCAAACCTGGCCGATATAACCGCAGCCTCCCTTGCTACCAAAGATTATATGAACAGCATGAAAGAGGCAGCAACAGCCATAAACAAGGTCTCCCAAAATTACGAGAACTCCGGGAACGATCTTACACAGTCTGTAGGCTCCCTCTCCGAATCCTATAAAAAAACAGCACAGGCCGTTACAGGTTCCGGTGAAAAAATCGCCAAAAAATTCGAGGAACAATCCACCGAACTGGCAAACAGCTATAACGAGCTTACCACTACCGTGAAATCAGATTACAGCAATATTTCTGCGGGTCACAAGGAATTCGCCGGTCAGTTGGAAAACCTTAATAAAAATCTGTCCGAACTGAATTCATCCTACTCTTCACAGATCAAAAGCTCACAGGAACACCTGAAAGGAAATGAAGGAGTGTACAAGGGAATGGACGATATGGTGAAAAATCTCCAGAGTTCTGTGGAAGAAACCCAAAAATATCAGTCGGAAATAGCCAAACTCAGCCAGAGCTTGTCCGAACTTAACAATATTTACGGCAACATGCTCTCAGCAATGAGCATGATCAATAAAAAATAATCTAAGAAGCAATTATGTCTCACGGCAAAGAAACCCCGCGGCAAAAAATGATCGGCATGATGTACCTCGTGCTAACCGCCCTCCTTGCACTTAACGTATCCAAGGATGTGCTGGATGCTTTTATCCTTGTCGATGAAGGGTTGACCGAAACTACCATGAATTTTTCCAAGAAAAATCAAAGCTACTATAACGACTTTAACGAAGCGGTGCAGTTCAACCCGGATAAGGTTCAGGATTGGAAAAACAAAGCCGACGAGGTTCAGGTCCAGTCTCAGGAATTATACGATTTTATCACCAAATTGAAAAAAGAGATCGTGATTATCTCTGAGGGTGATGACACGGAAGCCATCCATGAAGACGAAATTCACCTGGAACACGTAAACGGTAAGGATAATACGGATATCCCCGCCGAAGTAATGATCCAAAAGAAACAAGGCGCGGAACTTAAGGAAAAAATTAACGAATACCGGGAATTCCTTTCCGGCCTGATCGAAGACAAAGAAACCTATGCCTCCGTTCATACTGCTATTGTCAATACCCTCGACACCAGCGATCCGGAGGAAGTGGATTCTCACGCCAAAGGAGGGAAACCCAGCTGGGAATCCGAGCACTTCGAAAACCTGCCTCTGGCTTCCGTTATTACCATTCTGAGTAAAATGCAAAGTGATGTAAGAAATACCGAAGCAGAGATCCTGGCCTACCTATTAAGTCAGATCGATGCAGGTTCTTTTACCTTCAACAAGATCGAAGCCATTGTTAAAGCCAATTCGGATTATGTTTTCCGCGGACAGGAATACAAGGCCCAGGTCTTTCTGGCAGCATACGACTCCACCAAGGCTCCTGAAGTTACCCTGAGTAGCGGCGAAAAACTCAGAATCGAAGAAGGTAAAGGAATCTTCACAGGTCCAACCTCCTCCGTAGGACCCAAAAGCTGGGGAGGAACCATCCTGGTTGATCAGGGCGACGGAACCGTGATCAGAAGAGAATTCTCCGCCGAATACCGTGTGGCCGAATCCTCCGCAGTGGTATCCCCCACCAAGATGAACGTATTCTACCGTGGTGTACCTAATCCGGTGGCAATCTCCGTTTCCGGAGTACCCGAAGAAAATATTCAGGCGGAAATCACCAAGGGAACCATCCGGAGAGCCGGAGATGGCAGCTGGGAAGTTAGACAACCCGCAGGACCCGAAGGAGAACAGGTGCTTGTGAAAGTGTTCGCAACCATAGAAGGCAGCCGAAGATTTATGGGCGAAATGCCCTTCCGGGTGAAAAACGTACCCACTCCGGTTGCCGAAGTTGCCGGAAGATCCCAGGGTGCAATCTCCCTCACGGATCTGTCCCGCTCTCCCGGAGTCGTGGCCGAACTGAAGGATTTTGATTTTGACCTTGACTTCACCGTTACCGAATTTACTGTATCCGCCGTACTAACGGGTGGTTTCACCAAAAGCGAAAGATCGGAAAGTAATAAGTTTACCACAGCGCAACAAGAAATTATCCGTCAGCTTACCTCAGGTAAAACACTGACTATAACAGATATAAAGGCAGTCGGACCCAGTGGACGTGTGCTGCCCCTTAACTCAATCGTATTGAAAATCTTATAAAAAAAACCTAATAGAAATGAGAAAAGTAACAGGTTTATTAATTCTGCTTGTAATCTCGGGTCTCACCGCCTTTGCTCAAACCGGAGTGACCCAGACTACCCAGCCTTCAACCGGAAACCCGCAAATGGCTCTCGATTCCCAGCAGATCATCGATGTGTATGATAAAGTACACGTTCCCAATAAAAAGCCTATCCCCTATGTACCCATAAGGGAAGCCGATGTGATGTGGGCCAAGGACATATGGAGAGTCATCGACCTGAGGGAAAAAATGAATCAGGTTATGTACTATCCTGTAACCCCTATTGGACAGAGAATGAGTCTTTTCGGACTGATCATGCATGGAATCAGGGAAAACAATCTCAGAGCCTATAAAGACGATAAATACCGTATGTTTTCAACCGAACTTTTGATCGGTGAACAGGAAATCGTTGAATCCCTGGGTGCAGACACCATCTTTGGGGAGGTCAGACTCAGAACCAAGGATGTTAAACAAATCCTTGTGAAAGAAAAATGGTTCTTTGATAAACAACATTCTACCATGAGGGTTCGGATCCAGGGACTGGCTCCCATAAAGGTCTATAACCAGGTTATTACCGATGCCGACGGGAATCAAACCCTTTCACCGGAAACTCAACGCGAAATCCTGTTCTGGATCTATTTCCCCGAATACCGCGAACTGTTTGCCAAGTATGAAGTTTTCAATCCCAACAACGATGCCCAAAACATATCCTTCGATGACCTTTTCATTCAAAGAAGGTTTACCAGCTTCATCACGGCCGAATCAAACCGCTTCGAAAACCGCTTCATCTCCGATTATCTTACCGGAGACGATATCCTCTATGAAGCAGAAAGGATCAAACAATCCATCTTTGAATTCGAACACGACCTTTGGGAATACTAGAAAAAACATTGAAAAAAAAAGCTGTTCCGTTTTATGGAACAGCTTTTTTTTGTTTCAGAAATCGGGTGCTTATACAAATTTGTCCCCTTCGCTGGATTTAATATCGTTGACAAAGGATTTGATCCTCTGCTCCTCTTCCTTTTTGACCACCAGTAACACATCCTCGGTATCAACCACAATATAGTCCTCCAGTCCCTGCAATACCACCAGCCTTTCGGAAGTTATATTGACCAGGGAGTCCCTGGTATCATAGAGAAAAACCTTTTTACCCATGGCTACATTGTTCTCTTCGCTTTTCTCCTTTTGTTCGTAAAGCGAACCCCAGGTTCCGAGATCAGACCATCCAAAATCGGCCGTGAGTACATAAACATTATCCGCTTTCTCCATTACTCCGTAGTCAATCGAAATATTTTTGCATGCCCCGTAAGTTTCCTTAATAAAAGACTCTTCCCTTTCGGTTTCGTATAGTTCAATACCCTCGGCAAAGGATTGATTGATTTCAGGAAGATGCTGCTCAAAAGCCTTGAGAATGCTCTCCAGAGACCAAAAGAAAATTCCTGCGTTCCAGGAAAACTCACCGCTCTCCAAAAATACTTTTGCCAGCTTCAGGTCGGGCTTCTCGGTAAAAGTCTTTACCTTATTGAAGGATTTCCCGCCCTGATCAATGCTGCTGTTTTTATCGATCTGTATATATCCATAGCCGGTTTCGGGCCGACTGGGCTTTATTCCAATGGTCAGCAATACCGGATTGTTCCCGGTGAATTCCAGTCCGCTATTAACCACATCGGCAAATACATCCTCCTTCAGAATCAAATGGTCTGAGGGAGCAACCACCATCCTTGCATCCTTGTCCTTCTTCATGATCCGGTAAGCTGCATAGGCTATGCAGGGAGCAGTATTTCTACGGTAAGGTTCCAGCAAAATATTCTCAACGGGAATGGAAGGCAACTGCTGACGGATCAATTCGGCATATTCCGCATTGCTCACGATAAATATGTTCTCCGGAGGCATGATCCCGGTAAACCGGTCAAAGGTTTGTTGAAGCAGGCTTTTCCCAACTCCCAGAATGTCAAGAAATTGCTTGGGATAGGAAGTGCGACTAATAGGCCAGAAACGGCTCCCAACTCCGCCTGCCATAATAATACAATAATTGTGATTGCTCATTGGTTAAAAATTTTGTTGCGAATCTATAACTTATTCCCTTATTATACCAGTAAAGAGCGCTCATTTCCATCAAATTAACGAATATTGGTATGAACATGAGCACCCCCCGGGTATATTCCGCAGAGTTCGGTCTCCTTAGTCTGAAGAATAAAAGTCCTTCCCAAAAGCAGGGAAATATCCGGGGTAAAATACTAAGTTTTTCAATACAAACCCGGGGCTCTTCCTGAAGTTTAGATTAAGATTGATTGTAGATCCGGATTTCATCCCTGCACGGTTCTTTCAAATAATTAGTACTTTTACACCTCAATTCCAAACAACAGGGTAAGTATCCTGTTTGAAGCATACAGGTAAACATTGGCCTATGAATTTTTTCACTGAGGCAGGCAGGTACTTTTTGTTGCTGACCAAAGTATTTGCCAAACCGGAAAAACACAGGATCTATTACAAGCAAACCATCCGGGAAATTGAGAACCTCGGGATCAATTCCTTTGGTATCGTGGTGATCATATCCCTGTTTGTCGGTGCAGTCATTACCATTCAGACCAATTATAATATCGAAAATCCTCTCCTTCCCCGGTATCTGGTAGGGGTAACCGTGAGGGATTCCCTTCTCCTGGAATTCTCTTCGACCATGGTGGCTCTTATCCTTGCCGGTAAGGTCGGTTCCAGTATTTCTTCAGAGTTGGGAACCATGAGAGTTTCCGAGCAAATCGACGCCCTGGAGATCATGGGGATTAACTCGGCAGGATATCTTATCCTTCCCAAGATCGTTGCCGCTGTTTTCTTCTTCCCCATCCTTTCACTGCTCAGCATGTTCGTCGGAATCTTCGGGGGCTATATCCTCTGCATTCTGACCGATGTAATATCTCCGGCCGATTATATTTATGGTATACAATATGTATTCTATCCCCACTATGTTAGTTATGCCCTCACCAAAGTGGTGTTCTACGCTTTTATCATCGTTACCATATCGGCCTACCACGGATATTACGCAGAAGGCGGAGCCCTCGAAGTGGGTAAATCCAGTACCAAAGCTGTGGTTTACAGCAGTATCCTCGTTCTCCTGGCCAACCTCATCCTAACCCAAATCATCCTCTCATGATCGAAGTCAGGAACATATCAAAATCTTTCGGAAATAACCTCGTCCTTGACAATGTGTCGGTTACCTTCGAGAAAGGAATGACCAATCTGATCATCGGACAAAGCGGTTCCGGGAAAACCGTTTTGCTGAAATCCATTGTCGGACTCCATCAGGTTGATTCAGGTGAGATCTATTTTGACTCCCGGCTGTATAATACCCTCTCTTTTTCTGAAAAAAAGGACATCCGCAAAGAAATCGGCATGCTCTTTCAGGGAGCGGCCCTCTTCGACTCTCTCACGGTGGAACAAAACGTAATGTTCCCCCTCGATATGTTCACCTACAAGTCGCACAAGGAAAAACTCGACCGGGTAAATTTTTGCCTGGAAAGAGTGAACCTGAAAGACTCCAATAAGCTGTTACCCTCAGAGCTCAGCGGCGGAATGAAAAAACGGGCCGCCATTGCCCGGGCCATAGCCCTGAATCCCCGCTACCTTTTCTGCGATGAACCGAACTCCGGACTCGATCCCAAGACCGGGATCCTGATCGATAATCTGATCCGGGAAATTACCCGTGAATTCGGTATCACCACCATCGTCAATACACACGATATGAATTCTGTGCTTGAGATCGGGGAAAAGGTCATCTTCATTCACGAAGGAAAAAAACTCTGGGAAGGGACCCAAAAAGAAATCATGGAAACCGATACCCGCGAACTTAATGATTTTGTTTTTGCCACTACCCTTGCCCAGAAATTAAAAAAATAAACCCGTGCAGCCCAAGGACATATTTATTATCACCGGTACCCGGGAAGCTGGAAAAACCCTCTTCCTCAGTGACCTCTTCGATCATCTGCGGCTTTTCGAGGAAAAGATCTGTGGATTCCTTAGCAAAGGGATCTGGACCCCTTCTGGTTCCAAGGATTTTGTGTTGAAAGATCTTTGCTCTGCGGATGAGATCCACCTGGCAAGCCGGTCCAAAAAACCCGGATACATCCCCGCAGGCCGATTCTACTTTAACCCCGAGGCCATTAAATCCGGAAAAAAAATCATTGACCAGGCCATCCTTGCCCGGTCTGAAGTCATCCTGATCGACGAAATCGGCCCCCTGGAACTGATGGGCAAGGTCTGGTACCAACCCTTCATGAAAATTTTGGAAGAATACCCAGGGATCCTGGTTTTCTCTTCCCGAAAAAGAATGATCGACAAGATCATTGAAAAATTCGGGATCTACGAAGCCTTTGTGGAAGATATCGAACAAACCAATCCGAGGAAGACCGGCGATGCCATCGTCAGCATCCTTAAAAAAGCCTAAAGATACCCGGGTATAGCGAGCCACATTCTCTTAACTTTTTTTCCTTACTTTGTGCATGCTTAATACCGGAATCTTGCTAAGCGGAATTCTCCTTGCAGGCGGACAAAGCCGGAGGATGGGAGTTCCAAAGGCTCTTCTTGATCTGGAAGGGAAAAAACTCTACAGATACGGACTGGAGCTGCTTGCCGGATTCTGCGATGAAATCTTCATCAGCGCCCCGAAAGGCCTGATCAGTCATGATAAATACCCTGTCATTCCGGATACCTTCGCCGGTAAAGGACCCCTGGGCGGGATCTGGTCCTGCATGCAAAAAGCCACCCACGATTATTGCCTGGTGTTGAGCTGCGACATGCCCTTTATGGAAGCCGGTCTGATCCGCATTGTGATCCGCATTCTGATCCGCGAATCGAATAAAGATTATTGCCTGTTCTCCAACGAATTCAACCAGCCGGAACCCCTGGCTGGAATATATTCCGTCCGACTGCTACCACTTATGAAGGAAATGCTGGACAGAAAGGATCATAAAATACAGAACCTGATTTTTCGGTCCGAAGGAATAACCCTTCAACCGTTAAAATATTCACCTGAAAGCAAACGGGCTTTCTTCAATATTAATACACCTGCTGATCTGGAAAAAGCCAGGGAATGGATACGACAAACAAAAGACTGAATGGCTCCGGACTAAACGAGATCTGGATGAAGGCTGCTGTTGCCGGCAGCCTCTGGGCCAGTTTTGAAATTATCGTCGGAAGCCTGCTTCACAATTTACGGCTGCCCTTCGCAGGTACCATCCTCACTTCCTTTGCCGTGATCTTTCTGGTAGCCTTCTCCCGTACCTGGCCGGAAAGGGGAATTCTCTGGAGGGCTGGACTGATCTGTGCGCTGATGAAATCGGTTTCACCCAGCGCCGTGATCCTGGGTCCCATGATCGGAATCTTTACCGAAGCCCTGATCATGGAAATTATGATCCGGATCGGCGGCAGAAACCTGCTGGCATGGACCCTGGGAGGCGCTCTTGCCGTTCTCAGCGCACTGGTCCATAAAATCGTGAACCTGCTGCTCCTCTATGGATTCGATATTGTGGAAATATATTCCAATATGTTCACCTTTGCCTCCCGGCAATTGGGAATGGAAGAAAGTAAAGGGATTACGGTCCTGCTTTTTATTGCACTTATCTATGCCGGAGCTGGGATCATGGCAGCCCTGGCAGGTTATAATGCAGGAGGAAAAGCACTTAGGATCAAAAAAGAAAACCGACTCTACCCCATTGATAATAAAATACCCACTCCCAAAACAACCGGATTTAAAACCTATCTGCCCCTGCTATTCTTTCATTTCCTTATCCTGATAATGATAATGACCATCCTTTCACCCTCCGGGAACCTCCTGCTTCAATCGGTCATAACCCTGGTCTATACCACCCTGGTGATCCTTTATTACCCCAGAGTTTCGGGGAAACTTCTCAAACCCTTTTTTTGGATCCAATTGCTGGTGATCATGATCATAGCCGGTCTCTTCCTCGAAGGAACCCGACCCGAAGAATTCAACCTCCTTACCGTCCTTGCCAACGGAGCAGGGATGATGCTCAGAGCCCTGATGATCATTACCTCTTTCTCGGCCATAAGCATAGAGCTGAGCAATCCACGGATTCGGAAAACCCTGATCAGGAAAGGATTCCACCGGGCCTACCTCGCTCTGCAACTTTCCTTCAGCGCGCTTCCCTCCATCATTGAAAGAAACAGAATCAAAAAGAAAAAAAATCCCCTGACTGCATTCTATCTCCTCCTTGCCGATGCCGAAAACTGGCTGAACAGCTTCCGGGAAGAATATGAATCCGGCCGGAAACCTGAACGAACCCATGATGACCCAGGTAAAACCTGAAAAAATGACCAAAGTATCAATATATCTTCATTCTAAATAAGAGTTATCATGCTTATTTATTGACGTTTACACCTCCACTTAGCATCCTTATATCCTTATATATGTTTAACTACATATGTATATTTCTTATTTTTTAATACTTTTGATAATGTTATTCCGATAACATAAAATATTCCTGAGTTTAAAGCTTATTAAAGTAAATATATATGACCAGCCGAAGATCTTTCATTAAAAAATCAGCTTTCGGAGCGGGCGCTCTGGCAGTCGGCACAGGGGCTTTCCGTTTTGTGTCCGATTTTGAAGAGTTGCAGAAGAGTGCCGGCGAAATGAAACTGGGTGTAAGTCGCACTCCCACCTATTGTGAGATCTGTTTCTGGAAATGTGCGGGATGGGTTTACACCACTTCCGACGGCGAGATCTGGAAGATCACGGGTAACGATGAAGACCAGCACAGCAACGGCCGTTTTTGTCCGCGTGGCACCGGAGGCGTAGGTATGTATTACGATGAGGACAGGCTTAAGAAACCCCTGATCCGGACCGGAAAGAGGGGTGAATTTAAGTTTCGTGAAGCCAGCTGGGAGGAAGCCCTGGATCTGGTCGCAGAAAACATGAAAAAAGTGGCCGCGGAGCATGGCCCGGAGTGTATTGCTCTTCTTACCCATGGTTCCGGGGGTAAATATTTTGGTGACCTTATCAAGGCATTTGGCTCCTCCAATATTGCCGCTCCTTCCTACGCTCAATGCAGGGGTCCCCGTGAAGTTGCCTTTATCAACACCTTTGGTGAAGGGGTATACTCCCCCGAAAGAACCGATATCAGGGATACCAGCTGTCTGGTGCTGATCGGCTCCCACATCGGGGAAAACATGCATAACGGACAGGTACAGGAAATGTCGGATGCCATTGATAAAGGGGCCACCATCATTACGGTTGATCCACGGTTCAGTGTGGCCGCCGGGAAATCCAAACACTGGCTACCCATAAAACCGGCTACCGATCTTGCCCTTCTTTTATCCTGGATCCATGTGATCATCTACGAGGAATGGTATGACAAAAAATATGTCGACAAATACACCTATGGTTTTGAATACCTGAAGGATCATGTGAAAACCATGACCCCGGAATGGGCTTACGGAATCACCGGCATTAAGCCCGATGATATCCGCAAAACCGCGAAGGAAATGGCCGATGCCTCTCCTTCAGTGATCATTCACCCCGGCCGCCATGTTACCTGGTACGGGGATGACACCCAGAGGCTTAGGGCGGTGGCTATTTTGAATGCTCTTCTGGGTTCCTGGGGCAGAAGAGGAGGGTTTTATACTCCTGCCTTCCCGTCCGTTCCGGATTATCCCCACCCTGCATTCCCTACTCCTGCCCGCACCTGGAGAGAAGCTTTCCCCGGCAGATATACCCTGGCCAACGAAACCCTGGCTTCCGGGATCTGTGATGCCACCATCCCTGCACCCACCCGGGCCTGTAATTTCAAAGCCTGGATCGTGAACGGGACCAACCTGATCAACACCCTCCCGGATACGCAAAAAACCATAGAGGCCATAGAGAATCTCGAATTCATTGCAGTGGTTGACACCATGCCCATGGAAATTGTCAGCTATGCAGACGTGGTGCTTCCCGAGTGCACTTACCTGGAACGCTCGGATGAAATCCGTAATAGTCCGCATAGAAAACCGGCCATCGCTGTCCGTATGGCTGCTGTCGAACCCAAATATGATACCAAACCTGCATGGTGGATGGCAAAGGAATTGGCTAAACGGCTCGGACTGGAGGAGTTTTTCAGCTACGAAACCCTGGATGAAAAAATTGACTGGCAATTAAAACAAATGGGGTCCTCCCTGGAAGAAATGAAAAGGATTGGAGTAAAAACCTTTGAGAGGGACTGGGATGATCTGTATTTCAAAGAGGACGAAGATGTGGAATTCTTTACCAACACCGGGAAAATAGAACTCTATTCCACCGCTTTCGCAGCCGAAGGATTCGATCCAATGCCTGTCTATACCCCCCACCCAGAGGCTCCCGAAGGGTACTATCGCCTCAACTACGGAAGGGCACCCATGCATACCTTCAGCCGCACCTCCAATAATCCCAACCTCACCGACCTTATGTCCGAAAATGTGGTCTGGGTTAACCCAAAGGTGGCCCGACTGTGGGGTTTAAAGAACGGGCAGGAAGTATGGCTAATGAACCAGGCCGGAATCGTTTCCGAATTTTCCATCAAGGTAAGGATCACCGAAAGGATACGTTGGGATTCGGTTTATATGGTCCATGGTTTCGGCCATGCCCAGAAACAACTTACCCGTGCCTATGGAAAGGGTGTCAGCGATACCCAGCTTATGAGCACGGTGATGGAGGACCAGATCATGGGGGGCACCGGCATGAGAGGAAACTTTGTAACATTTTTAACTGAAAAACCAGAGGAGGCCATATCATGAGATACGCCATGGCTGTTGATACCAGGAAATGCGTGGGATGTT
Source organism: uncultured Bacteroidaceae bacterium (assembly GCA_964572225.1). Taxonomy (GTDB): domain Bacteria; phylum Bacteroidota; class Bacteroidia; order Bacteroidales; genus CAZNFR01. The sequence continues at coordinate 23,606 of CAZNFR010000012.1, read as the reverse complement.
CCGACTGTGTGGTTGCCTGTCAGACCGAAAACAACGTCCCCATAGGTTACTGCCGCGACTGGGTAGTAGAGGTAACCGATGGTACCTATCCCCAGCTCGAGATGGAGATACGCTCAGAACGTTGCAATCATTGCGATAATGCTCCCTGTGTGCGATGCTGCCCGACCGGAGCAAGCCATATCATTGAAGGGGGGATCGTTCTCGTAACCCCTAACGTATGTATTGGCTGCGGTGCCTGCATCTCCTCATGCCCCTACGATGCCAGATTCCCGCATCCGGAAGGTCATGTCGATAAATGTACTTTCTGTGCACATAGAGTGAAAAACGGTCAGAAACCCGCCTGCGTGGAAGCCTGTCCTACAAAATGCATGTATTTCGGCGATCTCGATGATCCGAAAAGCGAGGTTTCAGAAATCCTGAAAGTCCGCAAATTTAAAACCCTTATCCCGGAAGCGGGAACCGAACCTGAATTATACTTTCTCATTTAATTAACGATTGATCATGAGAGAAGAACTTATTATCAGTGGAAGAATGAATCCCAAAATCGATCCCCAGCTCAACATCTGGCACTGGGAGATCCCCCTTTATCTTTTTCTGGGCGGACTGGCCGCCGGAATCCTCTTCTTCGCCGCCCTTTATACCCTACAGGGAAAGGAAAAGGAATACCCGGCCGCCATCCGGAAAACCCCGCTTATCGTACCCATACTCCTGGTTATCGGACTTATCGCCCTTTTTCTGGACCTTAACCATAAACCCTGGTTCTGGCGGTTATACACCACAATCAGACTCGAGTCTCCCATGTCATGGGGTGCCTGGGTGCTGATGGTGGTCACTCCCCTTTCCTTCATCTGGGCAGCCATTCACCTGAAACAGGTCTTTCCTTCCTTCAAATGGCCCCTTCCATGGCTGGATAATCTCGAAAGCTTTTTTGCTTCCAGGAAAAAAATCCTCGCCTGGATCATGATCGTTTCATCCCTGATCCTCGGCATGTACACAGGGATCCTTTTTTCCGCCTTCAATGCAAGACCCCTCTGGAATACCTCCATACTCGGACCCCTCTTCCTTACCTCCGGATTGTCGACCGGAGCCGCCATGAATATTATCTTTGCCGGAACCGAAAAAGAAAAACGCTCCTTTTCAAAGATCGACCTGATGATCATTGGAATAGAACTTTTTCTCATCATCCACATTTTTATGGGATTCCTGGCCAGCACCCAGGTCCAGATCGATGCGGCAAAGCTTTTTCTGGGCGGACCCTACACAGCATCTTTCTGGATCCTTGTGGTCTTCATGGGGATGGTCCTTCCCGGAGTGCTCGAGATTCTGGAATTAAAGAAATTCAAAATACCAGTTATTATCCCGGCTCTGCTGGTCCTCTTCGGGGGATTGCTCCTCAGGTTTATCCTGACCTATGCCGGACAGGCAAGCCGGTGGCTGTATTAAATCAAAACAAGATAAATTTTAGCCTTATGACAAGTGAAAATAAAAAATCAACTCCAAAGCCCTACATCAACCCCTATCTGGGCGGGGTCCTTCTGGGCCTGGTACTACTGCTTGCATTCTGGGTTTCGGGCCGCGGACTCGGTGCCAGCGGGGCCGTAAAAAGTACCGTGGTTACCATCGCCGAAAGCATCGCTCCGGCACACACGGAAAGTCATGGCTTTTACCAGGAATACAAAGAATCCCATCCTGAAAACCCCATGAAATCATGGCTGGTATTCCAAATGCTGGGAGTGATCGTGGGTGGATTCCTTTCCGGGGCCCTCGCCGGTCGACTTAAACTCAAAGTGGAACACTCACCCAAAATTACCTCCAAAAGACGGCTCTTATTCGCACTGGCCGGAGGAATCCTCTTCGGATTCGGATCCCAGATGGGCCGGGGATGCACCAGCGGATCCGCCCTCACCGGGATGGCCGTTCTCTCCCTGGGTGGCATTATCACCATGGCCGCCATCTTCGGAACCGCCTTCGCCCTGGCATATTTTTTCAGAAAAAACTGGATTTAATCACGCAAAAAATCAAACGAAATGGGACCTTTAGTAGTTTACGAAGTAATAGCACAAAATACCAATCTCTTCCTTGCCTTCTTCATCGGAATAGGATTTGGCTATGTCCTCGAAAGCAGTGGATTTTCATCCAGCAGAAAACTGGCAGGGGTTTTCTACGGCTACGATACCGTAGTACTTAAAGTTTTCTTTACCGCCGCCATCACCGCTATGCTGGGACTCCTCTTCTTCAGCCTCTTCGACTGGATCGACCTGAGCCTGATCTATATCAATCCCACCTTCCTCCACTCGGCCATCCTGGGCGGAGTGATCATGGGCGCCGGTTTCATTATGGGCGGATTCTGCCCGGGAACCAGTTTTTGTGCCGCTTCCATAGGGAAAATTGACGGCATGGTCTTTATCGGCGGATTGTTTATAGGAGTCCTGATTTTCTCCGAAGGATACCCCCTTTGGGAAGAAATTTATAATGCCGGTTACCTCGGAATCCCCAAGATCAGCGAGAGTTTTGGGATTTCGGACGGACTTATGGTCCTTCTTATCGTGCTGATGGCTTTTGGAATGTTCTGGGTTGGCGAATGGGCCGAAAAGAAATTCCCCAGGGAAGAATACTAAACCATTGTATCCGCATATTGTTAAATCATAGGATCCTACATAAATTTACTATTATGAAACCACGAATCGTTCTTGCAAGCTTTATCATCCCACTGGCACTCATCATTGCCGCAGTGCCCTCCAACACCACAAAACAATACAAGCTCACTGCAGGCGAGCTTCTCCAAAAAGCAGTTAGCTACGAACAATATGTTCACCCCGATGCCGTAGCCGATATGCTCATCAACGAAGATCCATATCTTCGCCTCATCGATGTAAGAACCCCCGATGAATACGAACAATTCAGCCTTCCCGGAGCCATAAACATCCCTCTCCCTAATCTTTTGTCGGAGGAATATAAGGATGTGCTCGACCAGGATGCGAAAATGAACATCTTCTATTCCAACGGATCCCTGAAGTCAAACGAGGCCTGGATGATCACCCGCCAACTGGGTTACCGGAATAATTATGTGCTTCAGGGCGGACTCAATTACTGGGCCGAGACCATCATGAATCCGGAAGAACCCCCGGCCACCAGCCCCGACGAGGAAATTGCAAAATATAACTTCAGAAAGGGAGCCTCTATGGCCCTCGGCGGTGAAGGGGCAGAACCCACGGAGGTGGAAACAAAAGTACCCCCGAAACCCATTATCACCCAAAAACCCAAGAAGAAAAGAGTAGCAGGAGGATGCTGACAAAAGTCTAATCCACTTCTTCAAAATCAACATATTCTCCTTCGTCCTTCCCGTATTTCTTGTCCCTGCGACCCTCATTCCTGATGGTCACATCGCGATCGTCATCGTTGTTCCGGTTGAAGGACCGGCTGCCGGAAGAGGGAAATAAAAATCTTCCCAAAGCCCGGGCTGCCAGGTATAACAAGGCAAATATTAAGAATATTCTGATAAAAGGCATATATCCGTATTTAAGGGCTTAAAATTAAGCTTTCCTCCCCTTTAAACAAATATAATGCCCCTTTTGTGCAGTGCCCCGGACTTAATCCACCAGGGGCCGGTCGTATTTTTTCTCCTGCCTGCATCCAAAAGCCAGATTTAATCCCAGCTTAAAGTTTGCGTACTTCGCTTCGGTAGGCCAGAAAAGAATGGAAGGTCCGGTATCGGTTAAAACATAAAGGTTGAAGGGTCCGGCATTCAGCCCCAGACCAAATCCCAAATTTTTATAATAACCATCGATAATTGAATAGCTTACCGTGGCGGATACCATCCGTAACGGCTGGGCATTCGCCGAGAAAGTGAATTGTTGCCGTATATCTCCCCCATAGAATTCGGTTCTCGATAAGAGCCCAAAACTTACCTTAGGATGAGGATAAACCGCTCCCCCAATAAATACCTTGGCGGGAAGTCCGGTGGTAAAAAAAGACTCTTCCGCAGTAACCTTCGAAAAAGTTCCATCCAGTGAATCCAGAAACTCCTCACTCCACTCGTCCGGATCAAAATCCACATCTATTTCCACTCCGTCGAAATCATACTCGGCAATCGAACCAATCTTATAGCCTGAATCCCCCCAACGAATGAATCCCAGATCCACAATGCTTGCAGAAGCTTCCAGCCAGTCAAAAGGCTTGTATTGAACCCCCAGATCTATGCCTGCACCGAGATTACGGGGATTCAGAATCAGATTGGGTATATTGTTTTCAAAGCCACTTTCGAAATCGGTATTTTCAAAGTCCACATACCCATCCTCATCGTAAGCAAACTCAACAAAAGGAATGGTGGCATTGATCACAATATCATTGTCCACGCTCCAGATATCTTCGCCGGTCCGGAGCACAAAATCAAACTTTTCAAAATCGGTGCTCGCCTGTCCGAAAAGAATTTTTGCCCGGGCCCCGGCACTCCAGATATCACTGATCCTGTAGGAGTAGCCTACGCCAAATTCAAGGTAACTGCTTACATTGATGCTTGTTCCCTTAAAATCAAACGTCATGGCCGAATCCGGTCCCAACAAAGGCAATTTAAACAGATCGTCGGTGTAGGTAAAACGGTTATGTATTCGCTGCCTTACATCAAAAGTGATATAGGTGTCATCCTTCCGGTAGCCAAGGGATCCAAGACTGATGGATACATCCGTGTCATAAAAATTGGTATTTTCAAGCACATCCAGGATTCCCTCCCTTATTCCGTTGGGGTGTAGAAAAAAGACCAGTGAATCCAGATCAGGATCATATTGGATCACATCCCCAAGGGCCAGACTTGAATTGGAAACACTTGCCTTTAAGGGGGATATTCCCGGGAGTCCCACAAAAACATTGCAATCGGGTTGAAAGGCCGGATTTATCTGATAGGTCTGAGGAATTCCCTTCATAAAATACCAGGTGTTCACGTCCTGTGATTGCAGGACACCCCATCCGGAGATCGTCATCAGAATAAGAAAGGCTGCTTTTTTTATCATGTCTTAACGAATTTCAAATCTGTTTACAGATGGATTTTAACTCTAGTGTCTACTGGTCCCGACTGTTTATTCTCAAATCGGCCGTTGCCTTAATCTTAAAATCAATAAAATAATTGGAATGAAATTTGGCGTAACCATCCTCCTTTGCATCGGAGGTATTTATGTATGCCCTGGAAATAATCTGTGTCGCAGGCTTTATTCTTTCAATCTTGGCCTTGGTGAATTCGATCGATTTGGAAAAGACCTCGTTCGCTACAATGGAATCATCCTCCGTCAGTGCAGGAGGCAACAACAATCGTTCATCCTCGAAAAGAGAATCAAGAACTACGTAGTTTCTATCCAAAAAATACGCCTGCAATCCAACCTCAAGAGGGATCCCGTTGGAAGCATCCATGGTCATCCGGAGATAATCCACAATATCGGCATCCTCCCCGATCTCATCGTAATAATTGAATTCGGTGGTATCATCCGCAGCAATGTCGTCTGCACGTATCCAAATCGGTAACAAGACCTCAAAATCTACTTCTATAGTACTGGTATCGGTAACAAAATTCATCCCGCCCCCAGGATTGGTTACCGCCGAAATATCCCAACGGAACTCGTTGGGGAAAGTCTCAATGGCAGCCACAATATTACTGTTGTCCCTGTTTATGGAGCCGGTTGAAACAACCGATGATCCAATATTGTCAAAACCCGGTGCCTCGATTAGAAAGGGATCAAAATCTGTCAGATTCAGATTGGTTTCAATATCCCGGATATCCGAATAAGCCGTAACCTCATTAAAAAATAAATTGACCGGTACCCCATAGGAATTCCTGACATCAAAAACCACTTCCGGACTGGCAAAGAAAAATTCTCCCTGATCCAGTCCTTCATTGTACACCTCAACTTCAATGGTATCCCTGGATATTAAAATATCCCAGTCTCCCACATAGCCAAAAACCGTATTGTAAGTGATGTCCGTAAAATTCAGTTGTATATCGAGAAAATCGTCCGGATTTACCGGATTGCCGGAATTGATCAGGGACAATTCATAGGTCATGGGAAGAAAGCTGGTATCCGCTACGGAATTATCGAGGATCATGGTTACCCCGTTCAGGTTACGGTTGCCATTATACATAAAATCCCCTGAAGCATCACTGATCTGAATTTCCGTGTAAAAAGGCTCGCCATCGACCAGCAGACTGTCTGAACGAATGATCAGCAATCCTTCATGCTCAAACTTAGATTCCACATCGATCCTGAGATCCAGGGTTTTCACATAAATGGAATCCAGTCTGGCATTGTTATCGAGGGAAAACACCCCATTTTTATTTTTGGTATAAATAAAAGTATCACCGGGATCACTGGCCATCCAGGCAAGAGTCAAAATATCTGAATCCACATAAATCTCATTCAGGAACTGGTCGTTGATGCTGATCACATCCGAAGCCGGGAAGGACAACAACTCTGAAGCATACACCAGGTAGAGCAGATTCTCTTCATTTTGCTTAATGTAGGCATCCGGATCAAACTCATCGAGCAGATCCTGAATGGAGATCTGTCCGTAGGCTATGGGCAGTGCAACCCCGGGTGTGAGTTCGATCTCGTCCGAGAGCTTGTCGAAATCCCAGTTGTCATCCAGGCAGGAATAAAGTCCCAACAAAAAACCCGGAAGTATAACCAAAGCAATCAAGGTCTGAATTCGAAATTTCTTCATCCTGCGTTATTTTTTAATTAACAAATCAACTCCCTTTGAATCAACTTCCCGGTATCTAAACAATTTACCTCACGAAAAGGCACAAAATACCCGGAATATTTATCATTTTACGGTATAATTGTACAAAAAGTTATTTTGATTTCCCACGATCAGGTTAAACCTGTCCTTCAACTCAGGAAAGGCCGAAATACTGAACAAACCTGAACCTCTGAGCGGAAATCCCGGATACAGACTTCCGTCATTATTGAACAGGTAGATCAACCCTTCCTCCGTGTCGCTAACTCCGATCTTTTTATCCCCGGCCGAAAACTCATAAATGACCGGTCTAAGATGGATCTTATTCGGGAAAATATGACTGAACAGTAATGCCCTGTTTCGGTCATAAACCCATAATTTGTTTCCTTCCACAAAAATAAATTCGTTGGAACGGTCCCCGTCCAGATCTTCCGCCACAAAAAAATGATCCTCACCCAGATCCCCGTCAAAAAATTTGTCCACCCTTCCGGAAAAATAAAAATAGTATACCGACCCGTCAATCCCGGAAACGATGAGCCTTGCATTATTCTCCCCTATGGTGCGGTCGTACCAAACCGGATTTTTCGGCGACAGAGGAACCTGAACACGGGGTTCCACCCTCTCCCTTCCCCTCCGGTTGAGCATATAGATCCGGTAATCGTCCTTTACAATAATGAAATCATCGTCCGAAATCCTGAAATGCTGGGGAGGATGTTTCACCGGATGTTCCGTTGCACGAAACCTCCAACCACTTACAATCTTCCCTTCCCTGTCGTACATAAGAATATCCTTATTCTCCACCGGCACCGGGAACCTGAAGGTGCCATCCTTATCATAGTCAAAAACCTGTAGTCCCGCCGAAGCATTCTCACGAAGGGAAACCGGAAAATTGTCGACCGGATTCCCGTTCCGGTCCAGCACATACAGCTTATCGGCAGTATTAAAAATGATCTGAAGCTTACCGTTTCGGTAAAGGTCTATCTGTTTCACCTCCCCCAATACACGGCCCTTAGTTTTCTGCTTCCAAAGAATATTACCCCGGTTACTAATCAGGTAAAGGGTATTGGCCGCATCCTGAATGAATATTTCCTTTTCCCCGGTGTTATGATTAATCAGAATGGCAGGCTTGGTCACCGATAAGGTATCCAGCTTTCGTTCCCAGACCGTCCGGGCCAGACTCCTGGCTTCACCCGAATAATGAACGTAAACCCTGTAAATATGCAGTCTGCCGGCCCAGGTGGATTGAAAACTCACCGCATTAATTTTTTTCCAGGCCTCCTTATTGTTTTCGAAGATTTTAAGGCTCTGCGGGCCGAACCATGTCCGTATGCGGTTGAATAAGAGAGAGGGATCCCCATAAAAGAAAACATTTGAACGGCTGGAAAAATTATTGCTTAACTCCCTGAATGATTCTTCATTGGCCAGAGTCTTCCCCAATAGGTTGGAATACAGTAACTCCCTGAGAGCTTTCAGGCTTTCACCAAAGATCAGGTAATTCTCATAAAAGAGAAAAAAATCCAACCGCTTATTGCCCGGAATTCCGGTCATTACGGAGTTCAGAAATTCGGAGCTGTTCATCCGGTATACCGGTATATCCACGTTACCGTCAAAATTAATGACCTGGCGCTTTTCCAGCGGATCCTCCATTCCCTCACTTAAAAAGGCAGTGCTGATAAACTGACGTGTTATTTCGGTACCCCTGAGGGCAAAAAAAGCATAATCAAAATACCCGTTCTCCCCTTCTGTGATCACAAATCTCCCTGCTTCCGACCTAAGCAGTTCGTAAAACTCATTTGCATATTTACGAAACCTCCCTCCCTTTGATCCAAAAGGGGAATCGCTAAGGGCTTCCGAAAAAGCAGGGCCATCCGAAAAACCCAGAAGCATTAATGAGGCCGTATTGGATGGAAGAATATCAAAGGTAGTAAACCGAACCGCCTCCTGTCCCCTGAAAACATCCAGGAAAAATCCACTGGAATCACCCGTAGTGGTAAATCCGTTCATGACCAAATTCTCCTCCTCAATATCCAGATCCAGTCCGGAATACCTCGCCACCCCTGAGGCCCTGATGTTAAGCTCCGATTTGAAAATGCCGGAAAGAAGGCTGTCGAGTACAGAGTAATTCAGGTATACATTGGCAGGAACATCCTCCCCCTCCGAGTCGATGATCTCCCGGAACAAAAGATCGTCATTCAGTCCTCCGGATGAATTCATCTGTCTGATCGATCTCTTCAGCAACTCTGCATTGGAAGATGCTGCCAAAACACCGTTGCGCTCAAAATAATATAAACCGGAGAAGAAACCCGGCAGCTTCCCGATGGAATGATAGATCCTGACGTTTTCAAATTTTTCGCTCTCCACCCGCGCGGAATCGCCCAGAAAAATTTCGAAGGGTCCGGTATCCTTGAAACTCCCCTGACTGTGAAGCAACAGAAAAGCCACTCCGCCAGGTTCAGGATGAAAAGAGATGTAACTTGGGTTTTCAAGGTAGTTCCTTATGCTTTCATCCACCGAAATAAGACTGTCCAGGTGCAGGAAAGTCCGGTTGATTTTCTGAATGCCAGGATAGGCAGAAAGAACCTTCCAGATCCTGTTCTCGTTCCGAAGCAGATCGGCTGCCCGGGTAATGCTGTTCGCCTTGATCAGCAAGGCAAAGTCTTCTGGAATAAAATCCAGCGGATCGGCCTTCTCCAGAGTTCGTGTCCTTAGGTAAATAAAACCGTAAACCACCCCCACCAGGAGAACCGAAACAATAATAACAGGCAAAGCTTTCCTCACTATGTTCATGACATTCCGATTATCAGCATTTTGTTCATCCTTTACCGCAATTGAAAAGGAGGAGAATATCACAAATATCCACAATCCATGGAATATTCAAAGCTTTTTTTTCAACACTCCCCCCGAACCCTCAGGGTTTCCTCCTCTATTTTGTATATTTGAACAAATGGAAAAGATCCAACCCCGGATACAGGAAAGCTGGAAAGAAGTGCTTGAAGAGGAATTTGACAAGCCTTATTTCTTAAAACTGAAAAATTTCCTGATGGAGGAAAAGAAAAAACAACTTGTCTATCCTCCGGGAAGCCAAATCTTCAATGCCTTTAATTTCACTTCCTTCGGTGAGGTCAGGGTGGTGATCCTGGGTCAGGATCCCTATCATGGCCAGGGACAGGCTCACGGACTTTGCTTCTCGGTTCCCTTTGGCATTAAACCTCCTCCCTCCCTGGTGAATATCTACAAAGAACTCAAAAATGATCTGGGCATCCCCATACCCGGACACGGCAACCTGGAATCATGGGCTACCCAGGGGGTCTTTCTCCTGAATGCAACTCTCACAGTCAGGGCCAATCAGGCAGGCTCGCACCAAAATAAAGGCTGGGAAGAATTTACCGACCGGGTGATAGGGATACTGTCCGAAAAAAGATCCCATCTTGTTTTCATGCTGTGGGGAAAATATGCAGGGAACAAGTTAAGCCTGATCGATGCAGATAAACATTTGATCCTCACAGCCCCTCACCCTTCTCCCTTATCAGCGCATGCCGGATTTTTTGGATGCGGACATTTTTCGGAAGCAAATCGATGGCTATTGGAAAAAGGAATGGACCCGATCGACTGGTCCATTACGGATTTTCTTTAAATTCTTTATAAATCCCTCATTCCTGTTTAAAAACTTCAATTTATTCTCTATTTTTAGGGCAGGGAGGTTTGTCATATGGATGTCTCACTGATCAATGAGAAGTTGTATTCTGTGTACCTGGACCATCTGATATCCGGGAATAAGGCGGAATGTAGCCGAATCGTATACGATTTGATTCAGCAGGAGATCGAGCTGAAAGATCTTTATCTGAACTTGTTTCAGCGTTCGCTCTACGAGGTGGGGGCCAAATGGGAATGCAATGATATCTCGGTTGCCACCGAACACCTTGCCACTTCGATCACCTCCCGGCTATTGTCCCTTGCTTATCCCCTCCTTTTTTCAACCCACAAAACCGGAAACCGGGTGATTGTTTCTGCTATTGCCAACGAATACCACGAGATCGGAGGCAGAATGGTGGCCGACCTTTTGGAAATGAAAGGCTGGGACAGCTACTTCCTTGGAGCAAACACACCCGTTTCAGAACTCCTTGATTTGATCGCCGAAAAAAAACCGGGTCTTGTGGCTTTGTCCATTGCCGTTTATATGAATGTTGATGAACTGGATAAGGCCATCCAAAATATTCATAAAGAATTCCCGGAATTACCGATCGCTATTGGCGGACAGGCATTCTCGTGGGGAGGGGATGAACAGTTTTCCACCTACCAGAACTGCAAGGTATTCAAAGACATGACCTCCTTCGAGAACCATCTTAATTCCGGTATTTATGGCTGAGTATTCCACAGCATACCTCCTTGAAAAAGCTAAGATCATTTTTGCCCGTATCACCAAAACCGGCATTGTAATGGAGACCAACCGGTTTTACAGGGAGCTTACCGGTGAAGAAGAACCTTCCCACATCAGCACCCTGATCCCGGATATGATGGATGATGAATCCATTCTGATGCGCTTCAGGGACCCTAATCCCAAAATGATTACGGTAAACGGGCACAGCAGATTGCCCCAAAGCTTCCTTTTTACTTTTCTTGCCCATAACGAGGATCTGCTCATTTTCGGTGAATACGATTTTGATGAGATCCGAAATCTTCAAAAGGAACTGATTGACCTGAACAACGAATTCTCGGCCTTGACCCGGCAACTCTACAAGCAAAATTCCGAACTGAGCAATCTGGGAAAAATGAAAGACCAATTTCTCAGCATTGCAGCACACGATCTCAGAAATCCCCTGGGAAATATCATATCCATAGGCATTCTTCTTGAGTACGAATTAAAAGGCATGCTAAACAAGGAACAGGCCAGCTTCCTCAAAGCTATTCAAAACCTGGGCGAATTCGGACTTCAGCTTCTGAATGACCTTCTCGACCATTCCACCATCAGCTCCGGAAAGTTGAAAATAAGACACAGGAAAACCAATCCCATACGGATTATCCGCGAAAATATTGAACTTAACCGGTTTATTGCCGACAAACGAAAAATAGAACTTATTTATACAGGACCATCTCGAATCGAACCGGTTTATACCGATAAAGCGGCACTTCAGCAGGTATTGAACAACCTGCTCTCCAATGCAATTAAATATTCTCCCGACGGAGAAAGGGTGGAGATCGGATTAGAAAAAGGGGAAGAATTTCATACCTTTAGTGTGAAAGATCATGGACCGGGGATAGCAGAACATGAAATTTCCCTTCTTTTCGAGGCTTTTGGAACCACCTCCTCACAACCTCACGGAGAAGAAAAGAGCACCGGACTCGGACTGTGGATCGTGAAAAAACTGATGGAAAGCCTGTCGGGTACCATCTCCGTGGAAAGTACCCCCGGTGAAGGGACCCGATTCGTGTTCGGCCTTCCGGTATATAAAACTGAAAAAAAATGACAGAAAAGGAAAAGCTTATCGCTTCCGCTTCCGATATTCCCCTGCCATCCCCTTCAACCCTGGAAGCCTATAAAAATGTGACGGCAGCCATGATTCCGAAAATGAATGAAATAATGCTGCAGGTAAAGGAACTTCAACTCCTTATACAATCAGCAAACAAGGAAAAAATGCTGCTTAACCATGCCAACCATATGCGTTTTATGGAAAGCATAATGAGTAAATACGATCCTTCGGTTTTTGTAACCACCATTTTATGGGTCTATAAAACCTACCGCAAGCATGAATTCCCCGAATCCTACTGGAAACACGCCTTTCCGGTTTACGAAAAATTGCTGTACGAGTACCTCGATCCCCCCCTTGCAGATGAGATCGCGGTATTCTATCTATGGTTGAGGAAGAATCACAAAAACTTCCTGAAAGTTTCGGCCAAAGAGGAAAATTAATTTAGAAATTGTTTAGATCGCCCCCGGGAACAGAGCCGTGGATAATATACTAAATTGCACATCCAATAAATGCAAGATTATGTACAGAGTATTCTATATTTTTTCCGCTTTGCTTTTGCTTTCCGCCTGTCAAAGCAAAGATATCCCACCACCACCCGAGGGAATGACACTGATTGAAGGTGGAAAAGGGGTGATCGGAGCCAACGAAGGACCGCTTCACGAACAACCCCGTTTTACCCTCCACGTCCATTCCTATTATATCGATAAGAGTCCGGTCACAGTGGCAGAATTCCGTCAATTCGTCAAGGAAACCGGTTATGTCACACAGGCCAAAAAATTCGGCAACTCGGCAGTTTATAACTTTGAAACTTCCCAATGGGAACTGATCGACAGCGCAACCTGGCAATACCCGCTGGGTCCCACCGGCCCTCCTGCACAGGATGATCACCCCGTAACCCATGTAAGCTGGAACGATGCCAATGCGTATGCTGAATGGGCAGGTAAGAGACTTCCCTCCGAAGTGGAATGGGAATTTGCCGCCAGAAAAGGTATACCGGAAGACTGGAGATACACCTGGGGGACCGAATTACTGGACGATCAGGGGTACAGAGCCAATGTGTGGCAAGGTACCTTCCCCGGCAAAAACCTGGAACTCGACGGCTTCCTGCTTACCTCCCCGGTGGGTTATTTTGGTGAAAACTCCCATGGGATGACCGATGTGGGCGGAAATGTATGGGAATGGTGCATGGACACCTACCGCCCCTATGAAAACTCACCTGCAAAAATAAAGGTGGATGAGGAAGTAAAAGTGATGAGAGGAGGCTCATTTATGTGCGACTCAACCTTCTGCCACGGTTACCGGGTAACCCACCGGAACTCGACCACCTCCGAATCCAGCTTCTTCCATACCGGCTTTCGTTGCGTGAAAGATATAAAGAATTAAGCAGGCTGCCCTGACTTTGGCACAGGATTTGTTTATTTATAGATAACAGTTCATCCAAAGATATACCTGATCAACTTCAGGGCAAGCCGGGTTCGTAAGAATCCGGTTTTTATTTTTGGGACCCCTCTTAAAAATGCCGGAAACCGATAATCTCCCTTACATCCTTCAGGGTCTTTGATGCACTGGCTCTTGCTTTCTCCGCTCCCATGCGAACCACCTTCGACAGGTAGGCATCGTCATTCTGTATCTCCAGGATCTTTTCCCTAAGGGGAGAAGAGAAGGTAATGATATCTTCGGCCAGCTGCTTCTTCAGGTCCCCATAGCGAATACTGCAATCGTTGTATTTCTCCAGGAAAAAATCATAGGTCTCCTTTTCAGACATCAGCTTCATCAGGAAGAAAAGATTCTGAATGGGTTCGGCCATAGGCTGATTGGGGGTTTCAGGACCTGAATCGGTAACCGCACGCATAACCTTCTTGCGAATGCTCTTCGGATCCTCAGCCAGATAGATCCCGTTCCCGGTCGATTTACCCATCTTCCCCGTTCCGTCCAGTCCGGGTACCTTAACCAGCTCTTCACCAAAATTATAGGGTTCCGGCATATGGAAATATTCCACATTGTAAATATTGTTGAAACGGCGGGCAAACCGTCGGGTCATCTCCAGGTTCTGTTCCTGGTCCTTTCCCACGGGTACCTTATGGGCCCGGTGGATAATAATGTCGGCAGCCATCAATACCGGATAGGTAAGAAGTCCTGCATTGACATTCTCCGGCTGGGTGCGTACCTTCTCCTTAAAAGTGGTGGTTCGCTCCAGTTCACCGATATAGGCATTCATATTCAGCAGAAGATAGAGCTCCGGGATCTCGGGAACATCGCTCTGTACATATAAGGTGGCGGTATCCGGATCAATCCCGGCAGCCAGATATTCGGCCAAAACCTGTTTTACATTATTGTGAAGATCGGAAGGGGTCGGATGAGTGGTCAGGGAATGATAATCGGCAACGAAAAAATAGCAGTGATATTCGTGCTGCATCCTGACAAAATTTCTTACCGCCCCGAAATAATTTCCGAGGTGCAGATTACCGGTCGACCTGATTCCGCTTAATACTGTTTCCATAGCGCTGATTTAAGAGCTACAAATTTAGCAATGTTCAAGGAAAAGCAGGCAAGTTCTTTGTTTTTTCGGCTATCAGCCCTGCCTGGAAGGGAAAGAGCCGGGAGCCCCCCTGCCTCTTTGGATAAAAAAATGTACTTTTGTCACAAATTTGAACCTTGTTCGCATGGAATCAACCCGGCAAAAAAAAGTATCCCGCCTTCTTCAAAAAGAACTGGGAACCTACTTCCAGCAAAATTCAACTCTGTTCGACGGGAAAATGATCACCGTCACCGGGGTCAGAATCAGTCCGGACCTGAGTGTAGCCAAGGTTTACCTCAGTTTCTTTCCTCCCAAAAAGGAAAAGGACGCCGACCCCCTGATCCTGGTAAAACGACAGGGTCCGCAAATCCGTAACGATCTGGGCCGCAAGGTGCGTAATCAGCTCCGTATCGTCCCTGAACTGACCTTCTTTGAAGACGACAGCCTGGATTACATCGAAAACATAGAAAATCTACTCAATTAACCTCCATGCAATACGATCCCATCAAACGAAGCCTGGGTAGCGTTTTTAACAAGCATCCCTTCCTCAGGATCCTTTTTTACAAGGCCCTCGATGTATTACTGCTCAGAGCCTGGCATATCAAAAGAGAGGTCAGGAAGATCAGGAAAGATCTTTCCGGCGAAACAGCCTTTCTCGATGCCGGCTCCGGTTTCGGGCAGTATAGTTTTTACCTTTCACGCAAATTCCGGGAAGCCGAAATCCTGGGTGTGGATGTAAAAGAGGAACAGATCGAAGATTGTAACCGGTTTTTTCAGGATAAAGAAAAGGTGAGATTTGAAGTGGCCGACCTCACCCGCTTTAGCCATGAGGAGAAATTCAACCTTATCCTTTCCGTCGATGTAATGGAACATATTGAGGAAGATGTGAAAGTATTTGAAAATTTCCACCTATCCCTACGGAAAAATGGGATCCTCCTCATCTCCACTCCCTCCGACCAGGGGGGATCAGATGTCCACGACGACCATGACGAATCTTTTATCGATGAGCATGTGCGCGACGGTTATAATATCCTGGAAATTGAAGAAAAACTCAGAACTGCAGGATTTTCGAACATCGATGCCCGCTATTCTTATGGCCCCCCGGGAAAGATCTCCTGGAGATTGTCCATGAAATACCCAATCACCCTACTGAATCGGTCCCGGTTATTCTTTGTACTGCTTCCTGTATATTACATTATAACCTTCCCCTTCTGCCTGATCCTTAACTTCCTGGATGTGAGACTGACTCACACCAGTGGTACCGGTCTTATAGTTAAAGCAGTAAAATAAAACCCTTGAATTTTTCATTTTACATAGCGAAACGGTATCTGCTGGCAAAGAAAAAAAGGAATGCCATCAATATCATTTCCCTTATCTCTCTGCTGGGAGTTGCCGTGGGGGTTACGGCCCTGGTTGTGGTTCTCTCGGTTTTCAACGGATTTGACGGAGTGATTAAAAGCCTGATCAACTCCTTTGATCCCGATGTGAAGATCACCGTTAAAGAAGGAAAAACTTTCAGTCCGCAACATGCCTCCCTTTCTTCCCTCTATGAGATCGAAGGTATTGAGGTTATCTCGGAGGTCCTGGAAGAAAATGCCCTGGTCCGCTACGACGAGAAACAATTTATCGCTACCCTCAAGGGAGTGGATGAAAACTTTGTGGAGGTTACCGGAGTCGATACCATGATGAGGGAAGGGGAATTTCTGCTGAAGGATCCTCGTGACCGCCCCCTGGCTGTCGTCGGACAAGGAGTGGCTTTCTCACTGAGAGTCGGACTCAGCTTTATTCAGCCCCTGGTTTTTTATGTTCCCACCCGAACCGGGAATATCAATATGATCAATCCCTCCAATTCCTTTAACCGGGCAGTGGTGTTCCCCTCCGGAATATTCAGTATTGAACAGGAATACGATGCCAGCTATGTCATCCTGCCCATCGGGGTGGTAAGGGACCTCCTGGAATACAGCGATGAAGTATCGGCCCTGGAAGTGAAACTTTCTCCCGGTATCCGGACAGATGAAGTGATTAATGCAATCCGGCAAACCTGTGGTGATGCTTTCGAGGTAAAAGACCGTTATCAGCAAAATGAGGTTTTTTATCGAATCATGCGCACGGAGAAATGGGCCACCTTCCTTATCCTCACCCTCATCCTGGTCATCGCCTCTTTTAACATCATCGGATCCCTGACCATGCTCATTATTGATAAAAAAGAAGATATCCTTACCCTCAAAAACCTGGGGGCAGGCTACCCCCTTATCAGACAGATATTCCTCCTCGAAGGCTGGCTGATTTCCATCACCGGATCGGCACTGGGGATCATCCTCGGTACCATCATTAGCCTGATCCAGCAGATTTTCGGTGTGATCCGGATCGGGGGAAGCGGCACTTTTATCCTTGATGCCTACCCCGTTGAGTATCATATCACAGATATCCTTCTGATCTGGCTTACCGTCCTCCTGATCGGGTTCCTTGCAGCCTGGATCCCGGCACGAAAGATCTCTGTAGAGTACCTCCGAACCTACGGTAGTGATTTTAAATAATGCCTGAAAACCCTTTCTCCCTGTAACATCTTATTTAACAGAACGTACAAAAAGCTGAATCACCGGTACCCCAACCGGTCAGATTTAAGCTTTGGTAGGAAAGATTCATTACTAAACACCAACCTTGTTTTTTAATGACAAATCTCGTGAGACCAACAAAATATAATAGGATAAACGTGAAAAAATTCTTTTTGACAGGAGCAGGATTGTTGGTATTCGGCCTGATGACGCTTACCGCTCAACCTGTTTTTCTTGAGACTACTGTTGTCCCCACAAGCTGCAGCAGTGCTTCGGATGGAAGTATTACCGTGAGTATTACCGGCGGAAAATCACCCTACCTGTATTTCTATTCCCAGGGTGCGTCGGGTAGCTTTTCACCCGTCACCAGCGATACCTTTTATACCTTCAGTAATCTTCCGAAAGGGACAATTACCGTTTTCGTGGAAGACGACGACGATGAGATCAGCTTTGTCACCACCAGCATCACAGGTCCCCAACCCGTTACCATTACCTCGGAACAGGTTACGCCTCTCAGCTGCAACGGCTCCGGCGATGGAAGTATAACCATCACCGCTACGGGGGAGACCGGAAACTATGAATTTCTGCTGAATGAAACTGGGGAAACGAACAATACCGGGGTTTTTGGCGGACTTACTCCGGGCATATATACCGTTACCGTTACGGATGACGGAGGTTGCGGAACTTCTGCCCTCAGCAATCCCCTCGAAGTAGAAGAACCCCTGCCCCTCTCCCTCTCACTGATCTCCACCACCGATCTCGATTGTAACGGAGTGGACGAGGGAAGTATCCAGGTCCAGGCCTCGGGGGGTACGCCTGTTTACACCTATACCCTGAGCGGTACCGTTCCGGATCGGATCAACAATACCGGACTCTTCAACAATCTCCCGGCAGGCTCCTATAACATCAGTGTTACCGATGTTTTTAATTGTGCACCATCGATTCTCGGTCCCATAGACATCACACAACCCGATCCACTGGCCATAAACCTTGCCAATGTTACTAACATAAGCTGTAACGGGGATGCAAACGGAGAAATTGAGGTTCAGGCCACCGGTGGGGTAACTCCCTATACCTTCACACTCCTGCCGGATAACCAGACGAACAGTACGGGTATATTCCCCGGACTCGATGCGGGTGACTATACGGTTATCGTGGATGATAATAATAATTGCGGACCCGTTTCGACGGCTACCCTTAGCATCACCCAACCCGAACCCATCACCCTTCTCAGCATTGATTCTTCCGCAATCACCTGTAGCGGAGCCGGTGATGGAAGCATAAGCGTTCGGGGCCAGGGAGGAACCGATCCCCTGGTTTATACCCTGAATCCGGTGGGTACCAGCAACAGCACCGGAGATTTCATTAATATTACTCCCGGAACCTATACCCTCAGCATTTCGGATATCAACGGATGTCCGGGTCCCACAACCCCACCCATTGATTTCGTGGATCCGGATCCCATTACCATACTCAGTCAGGATAAAACCGACATAAGCTGCAACGGGGAAGCCGACGGCTCTATAAGTGTCACTGCCCAGGGCGGAACAGGAACCCTCGAATACCGCCTTAATCCCGGTGGAGTGGTCAATACCACCGGTATATTCCCTAACCTGGGACCGGGAAATTATGATGTTACCGTAAACGACCAAAACGGATGCCCGGTGGCAAATACCGGGAACATACAGATCATTGAACCTTTGGCCATAACCCTGGTAATCGAACCCGCTTCCAAACTCAATCTGGACTGCTTCGGCGATACCGACGGAAGCATAGACATCACCCTTGGCGGAGGATCGGGCGTATTTACTCCTTCATGGACCGGTCCCGGCGGATTTACCTCCGGAGCCCAGGATCTTTCGAACCTTATTGCCGGACCCTACAACCTGGATGTGATCGACGATAATGGTTGTTCCGCCAGCTTTACTCCGGCCGCTACCATTACCCAGCCCGAATTGCTTACCATGTCGCTTTCCAAAACCGATATCCTGTGTTTCGGAACCGCCTCTGGCAGCATTACGGTCACTGCCGAAGGAGGCACCCCGCCTTACCAGTACTCAAGGAACGGCATCACCTTCCAGTCGGCCAATACCTTTACTAACCTGGGACCAAACAACTATACCATCTATATCCGCGATGCCAATGGCTGTGTTACAACCGACCAGATCAGCATAAGCGAACCCCAGGCTTTGTTCCTCAAAAGCGAGATACGAATAAACAATAACCTTTGCTATGGCGACAGCCTGGGAGAGATCAGGATCCTGGAAGTGACAGGAGGAGTCAGACCCTACGAGTACTCCATCAATGCCGGAAGCTCCTACGAACCGGATTCCGTATTCCTAAACCTGCCTGCCGGAACCTACCGGACTGCTGTCAGAGATGCCAACGGATGTGTGGACTTTGGCGGTGAACAGGTGATCTCACACCCCCAGGAACTTAGAATCGGTAATTATGCACAGGCAGACGTGAGCGGCTGCTTTGGAAATACCAACGGACAGATCTTTATAGAAGCCGGCGGAGGCACCGGGACCAAATCCTATACCCTGGATGGATCCACTACCAATACCACCGGTAATTTTAGCGGGGTAAGCGGCGGACCCCACCTGCTGACGATTACCGATATTAACCTTTGTGCTAAGGATACCCTCGTAAATATAGGTCAGCCCCTGGAAATCAATTTCACGTCGATCAACATAACCGATGTTACCGGTTGCCCCGACAGCGATAACGGAGGGATCCTTGCCACCGCAGCCGGAGGAACGGGAACCCTCCTGTACTCCCTGGATTCAGGTCCTCAGGTCGATCCCGGTGAGTTCACCTCACTCGCCGGTGGTAGCTACCGAATAAGCGTGGAAGACAATAACGGGTGTACTCAGGACAGCCTGGTAGAGGTGGGAGCACCCCTGCCCATCAGTGTACTGAGTGTCGACTCCTTTGATGTAAGTTGCGCAGGAAGCGGGGATGGAAAAATAGAAATAAGGGCTGCCGGAGGAACCACGCCCTACAGCTATACCCTTAATCCCGGTGGAGTGAACAATGCCAGCGGCGATTTCGCAGGACTCCTTCCCGGGAATTACACCATCGAGATCGATGATGTAAATAACTGCGGACCTGTAATCGTATCTGATATTAACATTGAGGAGCCCCCTTCCGTGAATATCGATTCGGTAATTACACGCGAAATCATCTGTGCGGGCGATAACAATGCGGAGATCCACATTTATGTGTCTGGCGGAACCGCACCCTATCAGTACAGCATCGATGATGAGGCCAATTTCTTCAGCTTCCGCGATTTTACGGGCCTGACACCCGGCACTTACCAGGTAAGCGTTGAAGATGCCAATGGTTGCAGTCTGCCGGTCGATACCTTAAGGTTTGACGATCCGGCACCCATCACCGTCGTGAGCGAATCCTCTGTCGATGTAAACGGTTGCTTCGGTGATGCTAACGGAAGCATTAATTATGAACTCTCCGGAGGAACCGGAAACATCATCTATTCCATTGATAATGGCAACAGCTGGCAGTCCTCGGGTACCTATACCGATCTAACCGCAGGGGAATACCAGGTGCTGGCTGTGGATGAAAAAGGTTGCGAAGAGAACTCCTCCACCTTTACCCTGGCACAACCCACAGAAATTACCGCCACCATCAGTACAACCCCCTCCCTCGATCCTTCGGGAGATGGAACATTGACCATTGCCAATGCAACCGGGGGGTCAGGAAACCTTGAATTTTCCATTGCAGGTACCGGAGGAAGCTTCTCCGGAGATACCGTTTATACCGGACTACTCCCCGGCGGCTACGACGTGGTCATTCGCGATGAAAACGGCTGTTTGTATGAAGAGACCGTTACTGTGGCTGCCGTGGCTCCCATCGATGTTCAGGTAACTTATACCGCACTGACCTGCAACGGATCGGACGACGGTTCCATTTCCATCCTCGTCCTTAATCCGCTGGGAACCCCTCAATACGCACTTAACGACAGCACCGTCTGGTTCAGTAATGGTAGCTTCGGCGGACTCGAACCCGGGGTTTACACCGTATGGGCAGAGGATGCAGGAAGGTGGTACAGACAGGATATCTTTATCAGCGAACCCATAGCCATCAGCATATTCAGAAACGTGGAACCCGCAAGCTGCAGTACCGGCAGTTCGGACGGTGAGATAGACATTAGTCCCAACGGAACCACCGGCGATATACGATATCAATGGTCCACCGGCGATACTACGGAGGATGTGACCGGGCTGGAAGCAGGCATTTACTGGGTATCCCTCGAGGATGATAACGGTTGCCAGGCATCCGATACCATAGAAGTACCGGCCCTTACCACCGTTACCGCAAATGCAGGTCCCGATACCAGCGTTTGCTGGGGACAGACCCTTCAGCTAAACGGACAGGGAGGTACGGAAGTAAGCTGGAGTCCTGCAGCCGGACTGAGTGCGACGGATATTCCAAACCCCCTCTTTACCGCCGATACTTCCGTAACCCTGGTGTATACGGTTACCGGATTGTTCGACTGTACCGACTCGGATACCCTGAACATAACGGTGCATCCTAACCTCGGACTCAGTGCAGGGAATGATTCTACAGTGATCAATGGGGAATCCATCACGATAAACACTACCGGCGGACCTTACCTCAGCTATCTCTGGGAACCAGCCACCGGTGTGGATGATACCGCAAGCAGCAGCCCGGTAATAACCCCGGCTAACTCCGCAACCTATATCGTTAGCGCAGTTACCGAAATGGGCTGTGTGGATATGGATACCCTGACCCTGACAATAATTGAAAACATCAGAATTTATAACGCCTTCTCCCCCAATGGTGACTCCGTGAACGATTACTGGGACATCGATAATGCATCGCTCTATCCCACAATCATCGTGGAAGTCTTTAACCGCTGGGGAGAAAGACTGTTCCATTCCGAAGGTTATGCCGATGACCAGAGATGGGACGGTAGCTTTAAAGGCGCCAAAGTGCCTGTAGGAACCTATTATTTTGTGGTAGTTCCCTATAAGGGAGCGGAACCGATCACCGGACCTTTAACCATTGTGAGGTAATGAAGAAACTAATCTATATATCGATAATACTGGCCTGCACCGGAATGGGGGTGAGCGGTCAGCAGTCCCCGCACTTCACCCAGTATATGTTCAACGAATTTGTAATCAATCCGGCCATTGCAGGCACCAGGGATTACTACCAGATACGTACCAATCACCGGTTCCAGTGGGTGGGGCTTACCGATGCCCCCCTTACCAACACCCTGAGTGTTTATGGTCCGCACAGCAAACTGCCCATGGGTTTCGGCGGGTATATCTATAACGACGTTACCGGACCTACCAGCCGGACCGGAGTAACCGGATCCTATGCCTATAACATCGAGATCAACCGGGATATCCGTATGTCGGGCGGACTCTCCTTCGGGATCATGCAGTACAAGGTAGACGGAACCCAGCTTTCTGCCAAAGAGGCCAACGATATTGCCATTCAATCTGTGGTGTACAATGCCTATGTGCCCGATGCATCCATCGGTTTTTATGCCTATGCCGATGAATGGTATGCCGGATTCAGCGTGAACCAGCTCCTGAATAATAAACTCAAGCTGTTTGAAACGGAAACCGGACTCAACAAATTAAAGAGCCATTTCTACCTTACCGGCGGTTACAAATACGAAGTGAACCGGGATTTTGAAGTGGAACCCTCCGTCATTATCAAAGGAACCGCACCCAAGGCTTACCAGTTCGATTTTTCCACCCGGGTGATCTATCAGGAAACCATGTGGGGAGGTCTCTCCTACCGATTCAAAGATGCCCTGTCGGTGATCCTGGGTTACAGCTATGCCGAAAAATTCTACTTTGGATATTCCTACGACCTCGGGATCAATCAACTTCGCAGCTATAACTCAGGGAGTCACGAAATTATGATTGGCTACCGTTTTAACGATATTCGCTGACAGGCATCCCTTTACCGGACTTTTCTTTCCCTGCCGCAATATTCCCACAATGCAGTGGTTAATAAATTGACACAGGTAATCCCGATATTCATTAACTTTGAAAACAAAGGAGTTTTCAGTTATGCGTTATATACTTTTGTTCCTCCTGCTTTTGACCCTGGGATGCCAAAGGGACCCTACAATGAAGGGGCTCAAAGCACCCATTGAAAAAGAAACTTTCATTAACATTCTGGTAGATATGCACCTGATCGATGCCATCACCACCGAAAGCGAATTCTTCCGGAAGTATGATCCGGACGACTCCATCTCCCTGTATGAAGCCGTCTATAAAAAGTATAATGTTACTCAGGAACTGCTGGACAGCACCGTTGCAGCCTATACACGACACCCGG
>CAZNFR010000011.1:6420-62107 GCA_964572225.1 uncultured Bacteroidaceae bacterium | reverse complement strand
TATTATTAAGATTTTAGGGCATTAAGGGAATTTGTTTCAATCCGGACGATTCTTCAAAGTCAAACATAAGATTCATATTATGGACAGCCTGGCCGGAGGCTCCTTTAACCAGATTGTCTATGACGGAAATTATGATCAGGCGGTTTGTTCTTTCATCATATTCCGGAAAAATGTCACAATAATTGGTTCCGCGAACATCCTTGATTCCCGGGAGTTCTTTCCTTATGCGGACAAAAGGGGATTTTTCATAATAATCGAGATATATATCATTAATCCGGGAAGGGTTGATTTTTTCGAGAGGCTGAGCATAAAGTGTTGTCAAAATACCCCGGTCGACCGGTAAAAGATGCGGTGTGAACTGAATCATTACCTCCTCTGTAGTCAGATTGTTGAGTATGGATTGTATTTCGATGGTATGCCTGTGATTCTTCAATCCATAGGCTCGGAAATTCTCATTAACATTAGAAAACATATTCACGGTTCCGGGTTTCACACCGGCACCGGTTACCCCTGATTTAGAATCGATAATCAAGGATTTGGATTCCGCAAGATTGTTTGAAATAAGAGGAGCAGAAGCTAGGATTGCACTTGTGGGATAACAACCCGGATTCGCAATTAATTTTGCCCTCCTAATCTCATTACGAAAAAGTTCAGGTAAGCCAAAAACCGCATCGGATAATCCGTCGGGAAATATGTGTTTTTTGCGATACCAATGCTCGTAATCTTCAGCAGTCTGAAGTCTGAAATCACCGGAAAGGTCTATTATACGAAAGTCTTTTGAGTAATTCTCCCTGACAAATTCCATTGAAATCCCATGAGGCAAAGCCAGAAAAACGATATCAGGATTATAATCAGCGATATCCTTAATGGAACTGAGCTTCATATCCATGATTTCGGCAAAAAACGGATGAATGTCCTTGAAGCTTTCCCCTGTGCGACTTTCTGATGTAATAAACTCAATTTCCACATGTGGATGATGGTTAAGAATTCTTACAAGCTCTGATCCTGTATATCCGGTAGCTCCTACAATTCCTGCCTTTATCTTATTCATTGTTTACCCTTTCAAATCTTTTGGTTTACTTATACTCCTTCAAAGCTTCCACAAGTTTCTGAATTACAAATTCCAGATCAGCTTTCTGGATGTTTAAGGCTGGCACCATTCTTAATACACTTCCTGCAGTGGAATTGGCAAGCACGCCCTTCTTAAGAAGAGAAGAAACCAGGGGGCCTGTTTCGAAATTGAATTCCACTCCCAACATAAGTCCTAATCCTCTGATATTGACAATATTTGGATGATTAAGTTCTTTTATTGCAGATCGGAGCCATTCTCCTTTGTCCTGTGCTTCCCTCAGCAAGTTTTCTTTTTCGATGACATCGAGTGTGGCCAGAGCAGCTGCACAGGCGAGGGGATTTCCACCGAAGGTTGTTCCGTGGTCCCCAAATTCAATTGCTGAACTGACTTTTTCGGAGGAAAGGATAGCCCCTATGGGCATGCCTCCTCCGAGAGCCTTTGCCAGGGTTATAATATCCGGTTGTACGGAAAAATGCTCCTTTGCAAAAAACTTTCCAGTCCTGCCAATACCGCACTGGATTTCATCAAATATCAGCACTATCTCATTAGAATCACAAAACCGTCGTAATTCTTCCAAAAAAGATTTGTCGGCAGTATGAATTCCCCCTTCACCTTGGATAGGCTCAATAATGATAGCCGCGGTTTCCCGGGTGGTTAAAGCCTTTACCGACTCAATATCGTTGAAATTTGCCGTATAGAAGCCTTCAGGAATTGGTTCAAATCCCTTTTTCATTGAATCCTTGCCAGTCGCAATGGTCGCAAGGGTTCGCCCATGAAAGGAACCGGTAAAGGAAAGAATTTCACCCCCCCGCCCTATCGAATGGGCATATTTGCGTGCAATTTTGAAAGCCCCTTCATTTGACTCGGCCCCGCTATTAGTGAAGAATACACGCTTCAGGCCGGAAATATCGGAAAGCTTCTTAGAAAGCTGTGCCTGTGGTTCACTCAGGTAAAAGTTTGAAATATGGATTAATTTTGAAGCCTGCTTTGTTATTGCATCAATTAACGCCGGATGGGCATGCCCAATGCAATTCACCGCTATTCCAGCAAGTACATCCACATATTCATTTCCTTCCATATCCCATACCCGGGAACCTTTGCCATGGCTTAAAATCAACGGATAGCGCTTAAAAGTTTGCAGGTAGTGGGATCTGTCGATCTCCAGATAATCTGTTAAGGTTTTATTTTCCATAGATAATTATTCTTTGAGGATGGTAGTTCCAATGCTTTGCTGCTTTGAAAGACTCAATAAATCCCTGGGGTTGGTACCATTGATGATCATGGCAGATCCGGCCCCTTTTTTCAGGGCAATTTTACAGGCTTCCGTTTTCGGAATCATCCCCCCCTGTATAGTGCCTTCCTGAATAAGTCCCTGAATATCTGATAGCCTGATTTCCGGGATCAGTGTATTCGGATCGTCCTTATCTTTCATAATCCCGTCCACATCGGTCATTACTATAAAACGGTCTGCTTTCAGTGCACCTGCAATATGACCTGCAAACATATCAGCATTGATATTGAAGCCTTGGCCATCCACGTCTGCAGCTGTGCACGAAATCACGGGCAAATAGCCGTTTCTGAGGAGAAGGAAAATCAGGTCTGTATTTACTCTGGCCACATCTCCTACCTGACCCAGGTCGACCAGAACTCGTTCTCCATTTATTTGACTATAATGCACACGTTTATTGGCAATTACCATCTGACCGTCCTTCCCAGATAAACCAACTGCCGGGGTGCCAAGCGAATTCAGACGACCTACTAGATCGCTGTTTACTCTGCCTTTTAGTGCCATTTCGACATATTCAAAAGCTTCTTCACTGGTTTTCCTGTGACCATCAATAAATTCGGATTCAATTTTAGCATCCAGAAGTACCTGCTTAATAAAAGGTCCGCCTCCGTGTACAATTACGATATCCTGATTCGATTGCTTTAGTTCAAGAATGCTTTTAAGAACTTCTGACTTTAGCTTGTTGTCGGTCATTGCATTCCCGCCATATTTAAATAGAAGTAAAGGCTTATTGTTTGTTTTTTTGTCAGACATAAAAAAAGACGGAACTGTTTATTCCGGATTGGGTAAAAGTGAATGATAAATCAGAGAATTAGAACGCCAGTTTTGGAGGGAAATGCGGAATCATATGGAATCGAACTCAGTGAGCGATACGGAGCAATTAAAAAAATAACGCCTGCTTAAAAAGTCGAACGCGATGATGGTCTGATTATTCACAATTTCTTTGCTTGAGATGCAAAGATACGGAAAGTAAAGTGAATTTTAAAGTATATCTTGCTTTACCACCGGATGAACTGAAACCTTGCCTGCTTCACTCCTGGTTAGTCCAAGGAACTATTAGCAGGACTAAGAATGACATTATCAAATACTTATACTTGAGTTAAGTACAAGTCTATGAATTCTTTCTTCGAATTTGGATCCAGGTCTGACAAGGATATAACCTGGTCCTTTTTGATATCTTTGATAGTAATACAACCCTCTGCCAATCCCATGGGAACCAGATTTTCTTTCCTTGCATCAACGGAATTTTCGCAGATTCCATAGGTTAAATAACCACCGAGTCCATCAATGGTCTGACCGGCTTTTATATCCACCTTTGCGACGGCAACCACTTCCACCTTCATTCCGAATTCTGCATCAAGAGTAATATCCTGAAAATCAATTAATCTTGCAATGGAAAAAGCAAGTTCAAAGAAGAGTAGATGATAGGGCACATAAAAGCTGTACAATGGTCCTTCACCTAGTTTTCCATAACGCAGGTACTTAACGGATTCAGGATCCTTACTGCTTGCATAAATAAATACACCCGGAGCTGGTTTTGCACCAACTACATAATCGACAATGCCTCCAAGTTCCTTAAGTTTATCCACATCCGGATAGTACCCTGAAGTCATTTCGTCGACATGGCCCTTGAAGTCAGGACCTATCATGCCTCTCTTTGCAACGCACATATTTGTGGCATTTGCTGTACAAGCCTGCTCAAATGAAATTTTCGTTCCATCGGCAAAGCTGGTAACCATTTCCGGAGTCATATCCCATTGTTTTGCAAATCCGGCCTGGGTTGTCGGGTTTCGGTAATGATCCTGCAATCCCTTAATATTGCCGCAAAGAAGCGGTTCAAATCCCATCATTTTAACATGTCTGAAAAGGTTTTGTGTAACCCCTGGCTGGTCACCATCTCCCAGGGTGTACAATACTCCTGCTTCTGCAGCCTTTTTCTTTAGGTAAGGACCAAAGGTGGCTTCAAGCTCTGCATTAAATGAAACAACAGGTATTCCTTTCTTGAAAGCCTGCAGAATTACATCCAGTCCAAATTCAATGTGACCGGTGAGTTCAACAAGCACATCAAGTTGCTTATTGTTCAAAAGATAATCAATCTCATTTGAGATTGCTACATTTCCATTTTCAATGACGGAGGTAAAGGATTTTTCGTCTTTGCAAATATTATAATTCTTTTCCCCTGCCATTTTCATGGCTTCAACTGCTTTTTCCACGGTTCTGTTATAGATGGCGGCAACCTTCATTCCAGGTGTATACCTGCATATCTGATTGATTAATCCTTTGGCCATTTCCCCTGCCCCGATTATACCAACCAGGATGGGATCTGAATTACTCTCTCTCTCTTTTAACTTTTGATCAATAATGTACATAATAGCTGGATTTAAAACGGACTATCATAATCATTCAAGGGGATCATATTCTGATCTTTTTCAGACACAATACCCGGAATTCCGGGCCAATCAATCCCACATGAGTTATAATGTATTCCGGTATCATTTTCCGGATCGAATACTGTGGTGGTTTTATTTAAAAAAACTGTATTATCCTCAAGGGCCATAAAACCATGTGCAATTCCTTCAGCTATATACAGAATGGCTGGTTCTGAAGATTTAAGTTCAATGGTGAAGTTCCTGCCAAAGCTGGGTGAATTTTTTCGCAAGTCGACAATAGCGTCAAAAATACTTCCATTTAGACAGGAAATGCATTTAACATGCTGAGACGGGGGAGTTTGAAAATGAAGACCTCTGATAACTCCTTTTGAGGAAACCGAATAGTACTCTTCCCGAAAATCACTTCTCAAACCAAGCTTTTCAAATAGTTCAGAGTGAAAAACTTTTATGAAGGTCCCTCTTTCATCACTAAAAATCCGGGGTTTAATTATATAGCAACCGGGGATTCCGGTCTCAACTTTTTCAAACATATTAATAAATGTATCGATAATCAAAAACTTTCTTCGAGTTGATTTTCTCTTTATTTTCACGGAATTCTTTCCATCCCGTCAGGATAACCAGATTCTCAGTCTTTTGGAGGATTTCATCAAGGCTATCACAATATTCCAATGGAAGATCCGGGTAGTATTTCTTAAATTCTGCATTCGAGATTGGGTCATATGCGAGGACAGTTTTATATCCTTTATTGAGCAGAATTTCGATGATTGCTTTGGTAGGCGTAATTCTAACGTCATCTGAATCTGGCTTAAATGATAGTCCGAGAATCCCTATTGATTCATTTTTAGGAACTTCTGATTCAATCTGATCAGACAAATATTGTTTAATTTTCTCATTAACGTCCAGATTCGCAGCAAGAATTTTTGGGGTAAATCCATGTTCAATGGATGCCTGTACCAGAGCTGATGTATCTTTTGGAAGGCAATATCCACCGTATCCGCAGCCGGGGTAAACATATTTGGACATATTTGCAGGAGATCCGGTCCATCGTTTATCCTCATGTAACACCCTGAAGGATTTTGGAATATCTATATCTCCGATCTGATTAGCTATTATTGACATTTCGTTAGCATAACTGATCATGGTAGATAGCAGGGTATTCGAAAGATATTTGATGTATTCGGCAGTGTTATAGGATACATAATGAATGGGTGCGTTGAAAGGTTGGTATATCCTGTCAAGAATTTCTTTGACCTTATCATCCTTCACTCCGATAACAATTCTGTCTGGCTCAATGAAATCTTCCCAGCAAAAACCTTCTCTGAGAAACTCAGGATTGGATGCAAAACCAATTTTCCTTCCCGGGTTTTCTGCCAGTTTTTTCTCAACGAAAGGGATTACCTTTTGGGATACGGTTGAAGGGGGAACTGTAGATTTGGTAACTATTACCTGAAATTTTTGAGTTTCCACATTTAAAACCTGCTCAATAGCTTTGTAGATATAGGTTAAGTCGGCGCTTCCATCTTCCTTGCTGGGAGTACCCACACAGAGGAATATCACTTCACTGTCGCGAATGGCCGATTCAAAATCGGTTTCAAGCGAAAAGGTCTTATTATAGGTTTCCCTCAGTACATCCTCCAGGTGAGGTTCGTGAAAGGGGACATGAAAATTCTTCAGGGAGTTAAGTCGATCCTGATCAACGTCAAAACCATATGTTTTGAATCCTTTTTTGGCAAAACCCAAGCCTGTTGTAAGACCTACGAATCCGAGTCCTAAGATGGTTATCATAATAATTCTCCGTTAAATATTTTAAGAAATTCTAAAAATCTGTGAATACCTTCGTCTACGTATACTGAAGGCTTATAATTGAGTATTGTTTTCGCCTTGTTGATGTCAGGGCATCTTCTGTTTGGATTATCTGTCATGTAATCCTTGTCATTCGACTCTCCGAAAATGGCCTTTCCTTTATAATCAAATACTTCTCGGGCATTTTTTACATATAACTCTGCAAATTCACGCACAGAAATCTCGGGTTTATCAATTCCAATATTAAAGGCTTCCAATTTATCATGGAGCAGAACTTTGAGATATCCTGTAATTGCGTCGGAAATATAACAGAAGGTCCTTGTGGGTGTGCCATCGGACAATATATTGAGATCTCTCCCTTCGATTACGCATTTCGCAAAATCAGCCGGCAATCGTTTATCGTGGATGCTCATACCCGGTCCATAATTATTGAAGGGTCTTGCAATCGTTACGGGGAAATTATATTTATGATTAAAGATCCAGCACATCGTTTCCCCAAAACGTTTCGCCTCATCGTAACACGCACGAGGTCCCATCGTATTCACATTTCCACGATACTCTTCGGAAGTAGGGATAAATTCCTTAAATGGATCGCCATAAATTTCTGAGCTTGAAAAGAACAAAAAGGATTTGATGTTTTTATCGAGATAATAATCAAAAAGTCTACGCAATCCAGTTATGTTGGCATCTATGGTCTCAACCGGATAAATTCTGTAAAAGGTAGGGGAGGCAATGGAAGCCATATGTATAATCACATCAGCTTCTGCTGCACCGGGTATGGTATCGATCTCATCGTTAATGATATTAAATTCGTGAAGATCCAGGAAATCATTTTCCCTTACAATTTCCTCCAGCCAGTCTTTATTCCCCGTTAAAAAATTCTCCAATGCGATTATTTTCTTGATCTCAAGCTCCTCACGATACCGTGTAAAGAAATGAACAAAATAGTACCCCAGGAACCCACCACAGCCTGTGAGTAAAACAGTGGAACCTTTTAACTTGGTTCTTTCTGCTGTACTAAGACCATTATATATGTTTTCCAGATCTTCTGAAATAATTCTGTTATCGCGCATATTAGGTGATATTTAATGGTTTAAAGAGATTAAACTGATAAACTACGGAAAAACGGACTGGCAGGTATGAATTGTTGCTGACCAAACTGATCATCTTTGGTTTTTTGTATTTGATGGCGAATATTGTAATTTTTATTGAAGTAGCTGTTACCAATTTTACTAAATATAAAACAACTATGATGAATTCGGAGTTTTCAGTGTCGAGCAAAATTTCCATCTTTGATATCCGTGCTTCTTCACCAGGGTTTTATTGTTTTCAGGTTAGACACACGATCCTGATTTTCCTGAAATAGTTAACGAAAAAAAAGAATTAAGGTTATAATTCTTTTATTAACATATTCATGTAGATTGTTGATAATTATAGCTCAAAGATCATTTAAGAAATAAATCCCCAAAGTCAAGAAATTGCTCCCAGTCGTAAGGGGTAATATCGTGCTTTCCTGTCCTTAAATGATATCCTGTATATCCTTTCTTAACAGGATTATTTACAATGGGATTTTCACCAGTAAGGTATGTGTTCAAACCGTACAGCGCATAGATCTGTCCGGCCAGCCAGACTGATAACTGCTCACCCCTGGGATCAGCCCAGTCATCCTCCTGTGCACTGGCAACATAAACCGGCCTGGGGGCTATAAGGGAAAGCAACATATGTTGATCAACGGGGAGCTCCTCCTCCCTGTTGTTGTATTTCTTGAAATTTTCAGAAAACCAGTGAGGGAATGAGGCATTAATTTTCTCGACAGTTTCTCCTTGCTTTCGCAAACTTAAGGCTGCTCCCCCACATCCTGAATTATTGGAAACCACCAGGGCGAATCTCTGATCCAACGCCCCTGCCCAAAGTGCTGCTTTGCCCAAACGAGAATGACCGATTACCGCAACTCTTTGTTCATCAACATCCTTGTCGGTCTCAAAGTAATCCATCGCAAGAGATAGCCCTTTGGCCCATATGGCAATAGATCCAGGGGCATTGCCTTCGGTGACTTGATTTTCCAATCTCATTAAGCCATGCATACCATTTTGCATGCGATCATCAAAATCCGGGTCCATATCACCGTAATAAATCGTAGCTATGCCGTATCCTCTCTCAATTATATATTCTACAGGCCAACGATTGATCCTGACTCCCCTTGACTTTTCATCGGCATGGTTTCCGGTGATAAAAAAATCTTCGTTGTTTTTGACCCAACTGTCTGTTATAATTATCGAAGGATCCGGATGAATGGTATGGTTTCCATAAAAATTTAAGCCCAGAAAAACCGGAACAGGCCTGGCCAGTTCCCTTGGTAAATAAACTAGTAAATCAATCTCGATCTCCTTACCCAGGGATTTATCACCAACGATAATCTTAATCTGTTTGCGAATAGCACGACCATCCAGAGCAATGGAAACAATTTCTGATTTCTCAAACCGCACTTCAGGGCTAAACGAACTCGGAATATCACCATATACCTGAATTTTAAAGTTTTCAAGTATCCAGGGCCTCCTCAGATTTTCCCAGTCTTCGGATGATTCAACCTTATCGTTTCCAGGAAGGTATAATAACTCAGGTAATCCTTTTGGAACCTGTGCCTTCAGGGAAAATGACAATAAAACAGCAAAAATCGGCAGCGATAATTTTCGATTCATGTTTTGGAATTTGATGTATACAAAATAC
This sequence comes from uncultured Bacteroidaceae bacterium, assembly GCA_964572225.1. Lineage (GTDB taxonomy): Bacteria > Bacteroidota > Bacteroidia > Bacteroidales > CAZNFR01. The sequence continues at coordinate 52,827 of CAZNFR010000011.1, read as the reverse complement.
GAAATTGATTGGATTTTTTTAACATTCTTTTTGTAAAACCAAATAAACCATTGATTTACATGATTGTTTATCGTATAAAATCACTGTCGCTAATGAAGCATTCTTTGAATCCTTGTCTTTCCCGGTTGGTCAAAACGGGGCATTTTTCCCCATTATTTCGGGTCATTATACCGGCATTATTCCTTGCTTTTTCAATCAATCTTTTTTCGCAAACAAATCATGAGATTCGGAAGTTGGGAACGGAAGAGATTGAAGATTTGCTTGAGAATGACTCCGATAAACTGCATGTAATAAACTTCTGGGCCACCTGGTGCGGGCCCTGTGTTACTGAGCTACCCTATTTTGAGAAAATTGCCTCAGAACTTAAGCATGAAAACATCGAATTTCTGTTAGTCAGCCTTGATTTTCCTAGCCAGGTCGATTCCAGACTGATTCCTTTTCTTCAGGAAAAGAATATCAGTCTAGATGTGGGCCTGATTACCGAGCTGGATTATGATCTATGGATTTCGAAGGTAGACCAGGAATGGAAAGGAAACCTGCCGGCTACCCTCATATTTAATAATGCGAAAAATAAGAGATCATTTACCGCAGGTGCGGTAGAGGAAGATGAATTGAGGGAATTAATATTAAAGAACTTGTAAAAAACACTAAACAATTGAAATTATGAAAACAGCAGCAATATTTATACTGGCTTTTTTTGTCAGTATCGGAATAAATGCCCAATACAAAGTGGGTGATAAGGTTGAAGATTTTAAACTAAAGGGCATTGATGGTAAATACGTCTCAATGTCAGATTATAAAGATGCTGAGGGCATTATTGTTATTTTCACATGTAACACTTGTCCTGTAGCAGTGAAATATGATGACCGGATTGTGGCTATGCATAATAAGTATTCGGAAATGGGTTACCCGGTTGTAGCCATCAATTCCAATTGCATTAAGAAAAAACCCGGAGATTCCATGGATGCTATGAAAGAAAGAGCTGACGATAAGGAATTTGAATTTGCCTACCTCAGAGATGATAGTCAGGAAGTTGCCAAAAGATTCGGCGCTGAAAGGACTCCCGAGGTTTATCTGGTCAATAAAACGGACAAAGGCATGTACCTTGCGTATACCGGTGCTATCGATAACAATGTGGACGATCCCGGTGCTGCCGACAAACATTATGTTGCCGATGCAATTAATGACCTGAAAAAAGGAAACAGGGTAGCAGTTGCCGATACCAAAGCGGTAGGTTGTACCATCAAATGGATGGAATAAACCTCATATATAAATTTATTTGAAAAAGCCCGGGCAGATGCCCGGGCTTTTGCTTTATTGGAGCACTAAACCGTCTTAAGAAATTCGGCACTGGATTCAAAGGTAGCCGGATCCATTTCAACAAAGAAATTTTTTACTCCCCCGGTTTTGGCTGCTTTGAAAAAATCCTGCCAAGCCACGATGCCCTCTCCTACGGGAACCTGTTTTTCCTTTTCAGCAGACCAGTCTGCCAAATGTGCAGAAATAAATCGTCCGGGATACTTCCTGAAGTAATCTGCAGCCTGATAACCAATGTTTACAACTGCTACCTGAAACTGCATTTTAACGAGCTCCGGATCCAGTTCTTCTAACAGTACATCATATATCAATTGTCCGTCAATTTTCTCAAACTCCATATGATGGTTGTGAAATCCTGCCTGAATACCGGCAGCCTTTGTTTTGAGTCCCATGGTGTTTAATTCCTCGCAGGCCTGTCTGTAATCGTCCAGGGAGGCCTCTTTAGGCAGCCAAAAACTGGATGCGATCATTTGTGTGATTCCCATTTGCTGACTCCACTCGATTCGATTCTCCAGATGTTCCCTCATTTCTCCGATATTGTAATGAGAACTTTCACAGATGAGTCCTGAATCGGTAATTATTTTACTCAGTTCACTTCCAGACATGGAATTAAACTTTTCGAAAGGAGTCCCTTTATATCCCAGGGGTGAACAGAATTCAACTTCCCTGTAACCCATATCAGCCATCATTTTAAGTGTGCCGGGCAGATCATTTCCCAGTCGCTCCCGGAGGGTCCATGTTTGAAAACCAAAGGAGAGGTTCTTTTTACCACATGCAGAAATAGTCCACGGCAAAGAGGTAATTATGGCTGCCGATGCTGTACGCTTTAGAAATTCTCGTCTGCTGGTCATGTTTTATTGATTTTAGATTTTAGTTCGATAATTATTAGAATCCCGATCAAAATTCATCCGGTCCCCATCCTTTTCTATACTCTCGAGTAAGGTATGTGTTGGCCTCAGAATCATTAGTGAACTTCTTTTTCAGGGGATCAAAATACAATATTTTGTTTGCCCTCAGCGCTGCGGCGTAAAGATTAACTGCTTCGGTTATCCCTCTTGCCTGCCTGAAATTACCTTCAATTTGTTTTCCACTTTTCACTCCCTCAATAAATCTCTGTGCACCGGTCATTTTTTGGTTTCCTTCAGCCGCTGACACCTCTTCCGATTCTTTTACCTTACCCGACAACAGATAGGGTTCCTCTACTCTAAATCCCGAAGTCATTATTTTACCCTCGGTTCCAACAAACATCATTCCTTCGGAAGGAAATTCTTTTTTCTCCCGGTAAAACTCCTCCGGAACCGGAGGCCTCATTCCACCATCGTACCAGACCAGATCCACTGCAGGTCTTTCCGTTGTCTGAGGATATTTAAATCTCACCGTTGATGCATAGGGGAAGGAATAATCGTTATGTATTTTATAAGCCGTGCCATCCTCATTCAATTCGCATAACCGGCTAAGGTTGGGTTCAATCACCTCAGGCCCTTCAAGCTTTAGTGCCCTGAAAACAGTCCAAAGACTGTAGTGCCCCATATCGGCCATGGATCCTCCTCCAAAATCATACCATCCCCGGAACACCATATTTGTATAATGAGGATGATAAGGCCTGTATTTTTCCGGTCCAAGCCAAAGATCCCAGTCAAAGCCTTCGGGAACCGGAATATTGTCGCCGGGGATTTTCGGATACTGCGGCCAAACCGGCCTGAAAGACCAATTATGGATCTCTTTCAATTCCCCGATTCTCCCTTCTGATATCCATTGCATAATCTGACTCATATCTCCGTTATAATCCCATGGCATCAGGTGAGTAACTGCTTCTGACTTTATCGCCTGATCAATTACGTTATGTCCCTCAATAAGCCGGTTAGCCACAGGCTTGTGCATGCTCACCGCTATTCCCTTTTTTAGTGCTGCCAGGGCGATAACCCCATGAACATGGTCGGTGGTCATAACATTCAATACATCCGGCTTTTCTTTCAGAAGCAACTCACGGATATCGGCATATGCCGCGACTCCTGTGAATTTTTTACCATTCTGCTTGCTATAGTATGCTTCCACGATTTCTTTCCCATTTTCGAGTCCGCCCGGAATAGTATTATCTCCACCTGTTTCCCATCCGGGGTTTCCGATGAGTTCCCTCATGCTTTTCCTTAGGCTGAAAGCATCCCAGTCAAGATAACCAATCGCTTTTTTTTGGGGATCACAAACAGAGGTGATCTGAACATCCGGAATTCGAATTACCCCGGGTAACTGCCTTAAGCCCTGAGTTCCCATTCCAATATAGGCTACATTTATTTTGTCACTTGGAGCAACATACCTTCCTCCTCCGAGAACGTGGGAGGGCACTATGGTGAACGCCGCTGCAGCTGTGGAGACCTTTCCAATGAAAGCACGGCGGTTAATCGGAGAATGAGAGTCATTTTCTCCATGTTTGGTAGCTTGTTTCTTCATTTTTGGTAATTAAGGTTAGTAAGAATGCACAAGTTAGAAGTTTTTTCTATTCGGACAAATCCCATCAAGTTGTTAGGGCAAAAAACGCCTTACTTTTTCCATTTTTTCCCCGGGGTATTGCTCATACCAGGTACCGCCCTGATAGAGCAGTGCAAAACTACCTGATGCAATTCCCCAATCTAAGAGCGATTTCATCGAAATTCCTGATTTACCATTCTTCATTTGATCGACCAGTGAATAGAGAACACCCCCTGCAAAATTATCTCCACAACCAGTTGTATCGCCTTGATAATGAGATTTATTTAAAAATCGAGATACTTCAGTTGAAACCGGATATTCAAAAGTCTCTACTGAAGCATAAGGTGTTCGAGTACACCTGGCCAGGACAGGTTCTGCTCCACGGGTAATAATAACCCCTTTGCTTCCCTTTTCCGCAAAATAATCCAGAGCCTGATATGCATTTTTCTTGCCACTGATTTTCAATGACTCTTCCAGATCCATGATTAAAAGATCGATCAAAGGCAAAGCCTTATGACTCCTTCCAATTGGCCAGGGTTTTCCGGGAAAGCGTTGTTGATTCCGGAAATCGTAAACCGTGTTAACCACGGTGAAACACTGATTATTTGCGGCCCTTTTCAAATAATCATCCATCCTGTCATGAATCTCCGGAACAAGAGCTGTCCCCCCAAAAACACAGATGTCTGACTCGAAAAACAAGTCGGGAAGCTGCCGGAATTCTGCCGCTACCCCAAGATTGTTGATAAAACTGCGTTCGCCCATACCCTCCTGAAAGCCAGGATCAGACAGAACATGGGTAAAGGGTGAACTTCCCTCAATATTTTCAATATAGGATACATCAAGGGGAAGTTTTTTGATAAGTCTGTAAAAGTCCTCGGCTATTTTATCGGTTCCCATAACTCCGAAGAACCGGATGTCACAGGAATTTTGCACAAGTTGAGAAAGATGAATAAGTGATACTACCGATGGTCCTCCAATGTTTACCCGTGTATAACGAGCTGATTGAGTTAATTTGCTTAGTATTTCACCATAAGCCTTTCCCGTAAACCGTTCAAGATCATGTGTAAAAACAAGTTTACCGGGCGATATTCCCCCGTCCCCTTCCCGTATTGATTGAAACTTTTTAAAGGCTTTTCCATGAAAGGAAACAACCGGATAGAAATAGTCCAATAATGCACATCCGGTTCCAGCTAATTTTATCATGCTTCTGAAATAAACTTTTCATAATCGGATACCAGCAAATGCAAGGGTTCTTCATCCTCTGAAATATCAGGAAACCTGCCAATTGATTCCAGAAATCGATTATCCGTATTATCGTCATTAACAGAGCTTGCCTCCCCAACCAAAACTCTTCCTTTGCCAGACTCACCGTAAAAGCGATGATACAACTTTCTGGGTAAACATATGCTTTCCCCCGGAGTCAGACGGACTTTCCCTCCCGGTTCAACCACATGTTTGATTCCATCTATGCTTACTTCCACCAGGGTATCCGACAAACGGTCCTTTTCATCCGGGTTGAATAACTCAATTATCAGGTTCCCTCCTCCCCTGTTAATAATATCTTCCGTTTTATTCCAGTGGTAATGCATCGGGGTCTCCTGGTTCTCTTCCACAATCATTACTTTTTCAGCGTAGGTTTTGGCATCATGATGCGGATGTCCATTCCGGATCGTAAATAATAATAATCCACGACTTATAAAATCTCCACTGCCAAAATCAGTGAGATCCCAACCCAGCATATTATTGATAATTTCGCCAGGGTCATTCGCGGAATTATAATTTGATTTCCAATCAGACAGACTCCAAAAGGCCCATGGAGGTAATTTGAAGTTCTGCTCCCAAAAGAAATCCTTGGCTGATGAAATCAGACTATTTATTTCTGAACGTTTCATATTGTTATTTCCTGGTTTTGGTATTCTTGTTTTTTGCAATCGGGAATGAGTTGGTTAAACTTTCATAGAAAAACTTAAAAAAACAAAAAAAAATTGACACTCATATAGAATAGTAAGAACTTGTAAGGATAATGGAGTATGTAAAGATTATAATTGTTTTGCTTGTATTTTTTTTCTCCGTTCAGACTGGCCTTGGTCAGCCTAATCCCGGGGTTATAAAAAACAAGGGTATCGTCGTTGATCAAAGTTTTCAACCGATTGAGAATGTGCATATAATTAATTTCAGGACTGGAGCAATCAGTATAACCGACAGCACGGGATTTTTTTCCTTAAAGGTTCAGGAAAATGATAGTCTGTTTGTTAGCTCATTAGCTCATCATGACACTTTACTTATAGTTGTATTCCCTGAAAAGTTTCAAATAATATCCCTTGTTCCTGAAAAATACCACATAGGAGAAGTAAAAGTATTTGAATGGGGATCGACTTACCAGGATTTCAGGGAAGCCTTTCTGGACCTGGAAATTGAGCAGCTCGGGGAAAAGCTGGGCCTGCCTGTTCAGGATCCCGATGTGGTTCCTTTTTATCTTGATGAAGCTCAACTTAAGAGTCCGGCCTTTGCCATTAATTCCCCAATTTCATTTTTATACTACAATTTTAGTAAAAAGGAAAAATCGGCAAGAAAAGTCTACAGATTGAACCGGGACAAAGAGTTATGGGACAAATACTTCAGCATATTTAATAAAGAAAATGTTCATGAGATTACCGGACTTGAAGGGGAAGACCTCGAGAAATTCTGGTTGTATTTGAATCAGGAGTTTGAATGCACACCCTCATGTAGTGAATATGAGATTTTATCGGAGATCTCCCGGCACCTAACCAACTTCAGAGTTCAGGTGGTAAACCCATCCCGTTAAATAATAAGCCCGGAGATTATCCGGGCTTAGTTCTTTATCAACTCCAGGTTCTGTCCCAGCTTCTTTTTTCGTTCCATTCTTCGGTAGGAGCAAATAATTCCTCCCCCTTCATCAAATGTTCTTTTACAACTTCCTCGTTAAGCTCCAGACCGACCCCGGGTTTATTGGGCACCTGGACATATCCGTCCTTTACAAGAGGTTTGTCCAGTCCGGTAACAAGATCTTCCCACCACTCTTTATCGACTGAGTGGTGCTCAAGGGCAATAAAATTTTCAGTCGCAGCAGCAGTGTGAACGCAGCCCATAAAGGTAATGGGTGAGGATGCATGATGAAGTGCCATGGCAATTCCATGTTGCTCGGCGTAATCTCCAATTTTTTTGGTTTCGAGATACCCTCCGGCCGAAACCGGATCAGGATGTACTATGTCTACAGCTCTCTTATGGATCAGGTCTTTAAAACCATCCAGTAAATATACATCCTCACCGGTTAGTGTGGGAACATTAAGGGACATGGATATTTCCTTCCATTGATCTGTGAATTGCCAGGGAATTAAATCTTCCAGCCATGCAATATTATAGGGCTCCAGTGCTTCTCCCAGCCTGATCATACTATTCAGTCCGAGGTGGCCGAGATGATCAATTCCTACCGGAATCTCCCAACCGATTGCCTCTCTCATAGCTGCCACAAATTTGACCATTTCAGCGATTCCTTTTTCCGTAATCTGGACCCTGGTAAATGGGTGCATGGTACTTCCATAAAATCCTTTTTTATCTACCCAGCCCCTCATATCTCCCCAGAACTCAGTATTGGTAAGGGTTCCCGGAATATGATCTATCAAACCAATTCCAATATCCATTTTCATTATGGTGAAGCCTTGTTCCTTACGGCCCAGCATACGTTTGGCAAATTCATCGGGATTGTTTACCGAAGGTGTATCCACATAGATTCTGACTTTATCCCGGTATTTCCCACCCAGGAGCTGATAGAGAGGAACATTGTATGCTGTTCCGGTAAGGTCCCAAAGGGCCATTTCAACGCCCGATACACCACCTCCCAACCGACCGTGTCCGCCGAATTGCTTTATGATCTTAAATATCCTCTCCACATTACAGGGATTTTCACCCAGAATCCTGGATTTCAGCATCAATGCGTATCGTTTATCTGCTCCATCCCTTACATCGCCCAATCCATGAATCCCCTGATTTGTATATATTTTAACTATGGGTACATTTCCGACCTGAGCAATTCTCATATCGGTGATTTTAAGGTCTGATGGACCCGAAAACCGACTTACATTCTGGGTTGTAAAATCCAATTGTTCCTCAAGGCTTGAATTCATCAATAAACCCAGACTTAATCCGCCCAGACCTGCCTTCTTTAAAAAGGATCTGCGGTCGACCGGGTTCATTTTTTGGTTCTCAGTTTTATTTTCTTTCATACTTAAAGGATTTAAGAAGTTAAACTCTCTGTCTGTCTATTTTAACAAAGCTCCCAGGCAGGAGATGCTCAGGATTCACCCTTTTTAAACAAAATTGAAACGGATAATTGTTCATTCACCCATAAGAAAGTTTATTTCCGATTAAATAATTTATTTGGTTATTGAGCAGGTAAAATATCAAAAAATGTCCAATTAATGGGTTTCGTCAAAGGAATTTTATATTATTGCCCCCAAATATCAGTCAAAAGTAAATAATCGTTTCCAACACTTTTCTTCTGAATATGAAAAAATCGATTTTATACAGGATTCTTACATTTGCCTCTGGTGTTTTATTGACTCTATTCATTATCAGTATTTTATTCGATTTCAAACAGTATACTGGTCCTTCATTGATTCTGTTTTTCTTGAGTCTTGCTTTCGCAGTGCGAGGCAATTCCTTCCTTAAAAGTTTCTCTTATACCATCATGATCTTGTCGGCAGTGAGTATTGCCATGTTTTACCCGCATTTTTTTATTACATGGGGTGAGTTTGAATTGAAATCAACCATTGTTCCCCTCTTGCAGATCATTATGTTTGGCATGGGATCACAGATGAGCTTCAGGGATTTTGCAGGAGTTGTTAAAATGCCCAAAGGTGTTTTACTGGGATTACTTTGCCAGTTTACCATTATGCCCGTGGTAGGATTTGTCATAGCCAGAAGCTTCGGTTTTCCTCCCGAAATAGCAGCAGGAATAGTACTTGTAGGATCCTCTCCCAGTGGGCTGGCATCCAATGTAATGTCATTCATTGCCAAGGCAAACCTGGCTCTTTCTGTTACTCTTACTGCTTTTGCCACAATGCTTGCTCCTCTCGTAACCCCCACACTGATGAAGTTTTTCGCCGGAGAGTTTGTCCCGGTAGAGTTTTGGGAAATGATGCTGAGCATCATTAATATCGTTATCCTTCCTATTGTTGCCGGCCTTTTGTTTAATGCGGTTGCCTACGGCTCGGAAAAAAACCGGTCACTCGCGGTGCAGTTGATCGTATATCTTCTGATTATTCTTGCTAAAAACTATATTTTCCTCAGCACCACCGGAGCTACATTTAATGAGGCTATGGTTCAATTTGGGAAAGATCTTCTCTGGTTCTTTATGCTGCCCATCGCAGGAGGCATCTTGTTCAAAAAACTCGCGGGAGGAAGTAAGGAGTATCTGGACAAAGCACTTGCTTTTCTTTCGATGGCAGGGATAGGACTGATAATAGTGGTGATAACCGCTGCAGGAAGGGATAGCCTGCTTCAAATCGGATTTATCCTCATTATTGCCTGTCTTCTGCATAATACAACAGGCTATTTTCTGGGGTACTGGATTTGCAAGCTTGCCCGCATGGATGAAAAATCCTGCCGCACCATTGCTCTGGAAGTTGGAATGCAAAATGGCGGACTCGCTTCGGGGATTGCTCTTGAAATGGGTAAGGTTGCGACGGTTGGACTCGCTCCGGCTGTTTTCGGTCCGATGATGAATATTACCGGTTCATCCCTCGCAACCTGGTGGAGGGGGAAAAACAATTCTGAGGATGAAGTTGTTAAAGATGATAATTGATAATACTCTGACTAACCATAAAAAACGAATTTCATGAAAACCAAATCTGTAAGTCTCATTATTTTTGCAATTGCTTTCTCATCCGGATTATTTGCACAATTTAACACCAACCGGGATTACCGGATCTACCTCACCAAAGAATGGACCGGAGAAAGATTTGAAGATGGACGTCCTAAAGTTTCCGATGAAATTCTTGAAAGGATGAATAAGGTTTCTATCGAAGAAGCATGGGGAATTATCCGTTCCAAAGGATACAATAATCAATTTGAGGGGGGCTGGGAAATCCTCCATGAGGATAAGCCTGTTGTAGGAAGGGCGTTAACTGCTTATTATATGCCCGGCAGACCCGAAATTATGGAAAGAATGACCCAGGATGGACAGGAGGCAGGTCAGGTAGGTGCAATGAACTCATGGCCCATAGACGCGCTTCAACCCGGTGATGTATACGTTGCCGATGCCTTCGGTAAGGTTATTGACGGCACCCTTATCGGCGACAATCTTGGGAATGCAATTTTCGCCAATTCCGGCAACGGGGTAGTTTTTGACGCAGGAAGCCGTGATCTGGAAGGATTATCAGATATTGAAGGATTCAATGCTTTTGTAAGAGGCTGGGATCCATCCTATCTGAAGGATGTGATGTTAATGGGAATAAATGTTCCTGTACGCATAGGCAGGGCGGTGGTGTTTCCGGGAGATGTTGTCCTGGCAAAAAAAACAGGCGTGCTCTTCATCCCTGCACACCTTGCCGAGGAAGTGGTACAACGAGCCGAGTTTATTATGCTCAGGGATATGTTTGGTCACCAAATGCTCAAAGAGGGACTCTATACTCCCGGACAGATTGATGGAAAATGGACCGAGGATATAAAATCGGCTTTTCTGGAATGGGTAGAAAGTAATCCCGAAGGACTTCCCATGACAAAAGAGGCACTTGACGAATATCTTAAGGACCGTACCTGGTAATCGCCGATTAACTCATTTTACTTTTTCCAGAAGGGAAACAACCTTGTCATGTCCGTTTTCACGGGCAAAACTAAGGGCATTATCACCATCAACATCAGTAAGGTCTTTCCTGGCTCCATGCTCAAGAAGAACTCTTACAACCTCAATATTTCCCTCAGCAGCTGCGTGCATTAATGGAGTAAAATGCTCGTCACTATCCACAACATTGGGATCCGCATCATTTTTAAGCAATAGTTCCACTGTTTGTGGAAATGGACCGGTGGCAGCATATAGAAGAGCCGTCCGGTTAAAAGCATCATGCATATCTACAAAAGCACCCTTTTCCAGCAGAAAGGCAACAATCTCATGATGCCCGTTGAATGCTGCAAACATCAGGGGTGTGCGCCCATCATCATCGCTGAGGTTAATATCCACCCCTGCTTCAGTAAGCTGCCTGAGTGAGGAAAGATCTCCGTTGAGGGCTGCTTCCCTGATCACCTGTCCAAGCATTTGATCCTGCATCTCGCTTTGTGCGCGCAAATTTTCATTTTCTCCAGTCGCTACTTTCCCGGAATAGCCCTCTTTTTCGCGCGTGGTAACCACCTTATCCCTTTTACAGGCAGTCCCGGTAAAAATTAAAATCAAAAAATACAGACAAATAAAATTGATCGTAATAGTTTTCATAAGCCAGATATATCGTTTATTAAAATCGGACCTTTGTTTGTTATGGTATCTGCTCCAAAGAGTTCGCCGGGAATTTCACCTCTTCTAAAGGGTTCCATCGGTTCACCCAACCCCGTTACATCCTGTCTGTCATTCGTAGGATTATCGGGTACATGATCTCCTGTTTCCTTAACCCATACCGACATAATCTGCCTCATAGTATCCAGAACTTCGCCATAATCCGGATCCTGGGCAAGGTCATTAAACTGATAAGGATCCTCCTCCACATTATATAATTCCTCTTCCGGTCGGGGTATTCTGAATACATCTTCCTGCTCGGGAAGGGTCAGCCCCTTCTCCCATGCCTCCCACAATTCTTGTCCCGTAGGATATAATAAATTGGATTCCTGACAATTAGCCCTTCTATCGGGAAAGTTATTCTTTATGTACATCCATTTCTCAAATCTCACCATTCGCTGGTGCGCCTGAAAAACATGCCAATTTTGTTCCGAAAAGGTAAAATCACGGCTTCTTGTATCAGGATCGGTCAAAACGGCCCTGAAACTGACCCCCTGCATTCGTTTATCCTGATTTATACCAGCAAGATCAAGTAAGGTGGGGCCTATATCAATTACACTAACCGGAGATTTTGAACGCCCGGACTTTATCCCGGGTCCTGACACAATAAGGTAAGTTTTCATTCCACTGTCATAACAACGGGTCTTACACCTTGGAAAGGGTCGACCATTATCGGTACAATGAACGATTATTGTGTTTTCATACACTCCCTGCTCCTTAAGTTCTCTGATCAACTCACCCATATAATAATCGGCACGTGAAACTTCATGATAATAATCTGCAAGATCCTGCCGTGTGAGAGGACCATCATATAGCATTGGAGGCACTTCAATATCAGAAGGATCATACACCGGGGCCTCATCGGAAAATTGCCATTTCCGGTGGGCATCCACGCTGGCAAACCAGGCAAAAAAGGGTTTGCTCCTATCCCTGTTCCTCAAAAGATTTACCCAATCCTCTTGTAATCCGGGTCCACTTGCCGGGGGTGCTGTATCCCAGGTAATGGAATCAATTTCAAATCCATGTGCCTTTCCGTTGAAAATAGTATAATACCCTGCCTCCTTTAACTGTCTGGGAAAAAAAGGTTGTTTTTCAAGATCTATTCTTGTGTGAAGCTCTGGTGCACCATGATTATGTGGATATCTTGAGGTAGCAATCGAAGCTCGGCTGGGACTGCAGCTGCTCGAAGTCAAATAGGCATTGTCAAAGACCATTGCTGATGAAGCGAGCTGATCAATGTTGGGGGTTTTAACCACTTTATTTCCATAGCACCCAAGGTCATTCCAGCCAATATCGTCGGTGATGTAAAAAATAATATTGGGCTTTTCTTCCTTTATTTCACGCTTATTACAACTGGTAAGACCCAGGAAAAACAGACCTGCCAGTGAAGCAATTTCCACAGAATGTAGTTTCATTTTCGGGTAAGGTTGATTCCGGGTTAAAACTAAACAGAATAATTGTAATGCTTAAACACATTGGGCAATATTTCCTGTTCCGTATATTAGTTTCATATCTTATGCCTACCCTTCAGTAAAAAAGCTAGTCTGGCATAACTTTTGAAACATTATAAGAAAAATAAAAGGAGGTAATTATGAAACGCTTATTATTGATTATTGCAGTTGCTTTTAGCGGTTCAATTATACTGTCAGCTCAGGAGCCAACCGAAAAAGAAATCCGGAAAGCTCAAAAAGCTGAAAAGAAACAGGAAAGAATCGATAAAAGGGATAAGCAATTTCAGATAACCAAACTTATCCTTAATAATAAGGATTTCGTTCTGGAAGCACATACCCTCAATACACGATATGGTGACCGGATACCTGTTAGTTCCACCCTAAACTTCATTCATGTCGATTCAGCCCAGGCAGTTATCCAGACCGGATCTGATTTCGGTGCAGGCTACAACGGTGTTGGAGGGGTCACCGCAGAGGGAACCATAACCGATTGGGAACTGGATGTAAATGAGAAAAAGCAGGTGTTCAGAATTAAAATGAATGTACTGACACAAATCGGTTCCTGGGATGTATTTATGGATATTGATGCCGAAGGCAACTCAAGAGCTACTTTATATGGAATGAGAGGTCAGTCCATTACCTACAACGGAAGGATTCTACCTACTGCTCAATCGGTTGCCTATCAGGGCTATAACACATACTAGATTCATTTAAATCCCGGGAGTTACCCGGGATTTTTGTTATTCCAGTTTCACACTTAATCCCTTTAATGCCTGCCAACCCTCCTTATCTGCCAGCCTGATCATCAGGTGATAATCCCCGGGATCAGAATCAGCCGGTATAAATATCTCCTGGATCGCATCATATTCAGTTAAACCATCCGGTATTTGATAGCTCTCAAGCAAAAAGAAGGGGTTAACCGCATCTTTATCGGGGTGCTCCTCACAATTCCCTGTTTCTGTGCTGTGGGTATGATGATCAAAGTTATGATGAATCTCAAGACTCCATCCGCCAAGCTCCCTGTTATCTGTAAATTTGGCCTTAAAAACAAAACTATTGCCGATTTCCAAGGTGTCACAATTTAAAGGGAAATGCAACCCCGGATCCAGAATGATTTCAGGAAGAATTTCATCCTTGTCATCCGAACAAGACGGCACTATAAAAAGGGCCACCACAAGCACAAAAATGAATGATGTTTTGTTTCTGCTGAAAGGTATGCAGGGATTATATATCCCCAACCTCCTATCCGGTTTTGTTCTACGGAGAGATTTATCCCTGCCTGAATCCGGTAGCCGGCGGAATTTGTATATACCCAACCCGAATTGAGGTCCACCACATTCTTGATAAACTCACGTTCCAGGTTATCAGGGGGGTCGGGCATAAATCCATGTCCGATGGCTTCTGAGAACTCCCTCCGGTAATTGCCCTGCCATCCCGCATCAAGGCTTAATTCTCCCCAGGGAAGATCAATGGTGTTATTGGTATATACTTTAAGGTGATTTACCTGGTGATAAGGAAGATCAATATCCCGGTACGACCGATCGTAATCGATACGGGATCTCCTTATTTCCAGCCCATGCGCATTGGCAAAAAAGCCGCTTTCCATGCTAACGGAACTAAGGCTGACACTGCTCCTCCATCGGTTGGCATCATATCCGACAGTAAATCCCACGTTTCTTTCATTTCCCGCAGTATTTCTTAATCTCCTATCCTTAAGTTTGAAATAACGGGAAAAATACGCAATACTGTCTGCAGGTATTTTCTGATCTGCGTAATCACTCAGGCTAAAGCGAAGTTTCGCATACAGATTTTCTTTCCGTCCATAAAGTGAGGCTGATATTGCATATAAATCGTTGTTAGTCTGTATTCCGGATTCTATCCTTCCTCCAATACTGTTTTTCCGGGGTATGAACAAATCGCGGATATTTATAACTCCACCAATCGCATCTGAACCATAGAGAATGCTTGCAGGTCCCTTGATTACTTCAACATGGCTTGCCCCGAACTGGTCTATTTCCAATCCATGATCCAGGCCCCATTGCTGACCTTCATGCTTAATTCCGTTTTCGACCACTACAACCCTCTGAAATCCAAGTCCGCGGATAAGGGGTTTGGACTGACTACTTCCTATGCCCATGCTCTTAATTCCCGGCAACCGGTCCAGGGTTTGGACCAGGCTTCCTGATCTCTGATTAAGTAAGTAATTTTCTTCCACAACCTCAATGGCAATGGGTTCCGTTCTTTCTCTTATCCGGGCAAAGTTATCTTTCACCACTACTTCATCAAGTTCCTTAACTGCTTTGATCAGGCCGATAAACAAACTGGTATCTCCCAAAAGTTGTATCTCAGTCTGGAAGGTATTGAATCCCACAAAGCGTACTTCGAGTTTATAATTCCCCTGTTCCAGGTTATCAAATCTGAATTGGCCACTTCGGTCAGTGAGCTTGGACTGTCCTCCTTCATTGAGTAAAACAACTGCACCGGTGAGGGCCTCGTTTTCCGGGTCTGTAACCTCACCACGGATACTATATTGTGCTTTTACAGGAATTGCCAGAAACAAGGCAAAGCCCATAAGCATGAAAAGGAAATGCATTCTTATGATTTAAGGAATAAATAATCGGACTGTTGCGGAAGTTTACGCTATCGGAGGTCCTCTCTGGGATGGCTTATCATTAAAATCAAGAGCTACAAGAACTTCACGACCTGCCTCAAGTAATGGATAGCAGATTACGGCAGGAGATTGAGCCTGGATGGCTTCGGGCATGGAGAAGCTGACCATCTCATAGTCACAAACATAGCAATGCTCGTGGGCTGCATCGAGCTGGATTCCGAACATATTTTTCTCCGGAGGAAAGTGATGATGATGTGCATCACAACATTCCTCATGGGAATTGCCTTCATGTATGTGATGAATACGGTGAACCGGCTGATATATCAGAGGCAGGCTGAATATCAACATCAACAGAACAGATACTAAATTTCTGCGGTTCTTTCGCATACCCTATTAACTATATCTTATAAAAATTGTTCATAAACATAAATTCAGGTACTTAACATGAAGGAATCAATCGACTATATTCTAGAGTTTGAGGGAACAGTGAAAGAAGTGATGCTTCAATTGCACGATTTTATTCTTTCGCATCCGGAAATGTACTCAAAAATTTCATATGGTATCCCATTTTATTACCGAAAAAGCTGGATCTGCTATCTTAATCCGCGTAAAAACAAGAGCGTGGAGCTCGCTTTTATCCGGGGAAAATAGCTTTCAAATGATCAGGGGATTCTAATTAACAACAACCGGAAACAAGTATCCGGGATTGTCTATAAAAGTGTCGATGAAATCAACCACAGGGTATTGAATGAGGTCCTGCAGGAAGCCATAATTCTGGATGAGGTGGTTCCCTATGCATCCAAAAGGAAAAGAAGAACAGGATAGTGCAGGATAGGATTTTGGAAGGAAAAGGCTATTTTTGTCTTTTATTGAAATGACCGAAGAATTGCCTCGTAAGAATTTATTACTGTTTGGTGCCGGTAAGATTGGACGATCCTTCATTGCCCAGATCTTCAGTCTATCAGGCTATCAAATTACTTTTGTTGAAGCAAACCGGGAGCTGGTATGGCTTCTGAATCAACGAGAATCTTACCCTGTTGTGATTAAATCGGATTCTGTACAAACGATTCTGATAAGAAACTTCAGAGCTATACACATTGATGAGAAAGAGGAGATTATTGATGAAATTGCAAAATGTGAGCTATGCGCTGTTTCGGTAGGTGCCGTCGGCTTTGATTCTGTTTCAGCGCTTCTGGCAGAGGGAATAACCAAAAGATATCATTTAACTCCTCATTATCCCCTGGATATCATTCTGGCTGAAAATCTTAGGAATGCCGGCATAATTTTCGAAAAAAGGGTTTCTGAACTGATCGGGGAAAAGGTCCCTGTTCAACGGTTCTGCGGCTTTATCGAAACCAGCATAGGAAAAATGGTTCCCCTCCTCAAAGAGAAGGATCTGAACGAAGACCCACTAATGGTATTCGCCGAACCATACAATACCCTAATCCTTGATGCAGAGGCATTCAGGAATCCTGTTCCTTTGGTGGAAGGCCTTGCGGCTAAAAAGAATATGAAGGCCTGGGTAGACAGAAAACTTTTTATTCACAATCTGGGTCATGCAAGCCTTGCCTATCTTTCCTGGATAAGTAATCCAACCTGGAAATATACATGGGAATGTCTTGAAAACCCGAATATTCGAAATGATGTAAGAGAAACCATGCTCGAATCGGCCAGGATATTGAAGGCTCTGCATCCGGAAATATTTGAAATGAGGGATTTGACAGATCATATTGACGATCTGCTTCATCGCTTTGCCAATAAAGCTCTGGGCGATACCGTATACAGAGTCGGTTGTGACCTGCCACGAAAGCTTGGACCCGAAGACAGAATGATACCGGTTATTCGCTTTGGTTCCCGGCATAACCTGCCTTATCAACGAGTCCTGAAGGTTCTCTGTGCCGCGGTCTTTTTTGACGCAAAAGATGAAAATGGAAACCGGCACCCGGCCGACGAAGAGTTTTTACACAAATTTAACCGGAATATAAAGAAGATCATGATTCAACATTGTAGTTTTGATTATTCCCATGATTTTACTATAGTAGAAGAGGCGATTCAACTCACAAATACCCTAATTACGCATGAATAAAAAGGAGATCATCCAAAAAATACGTGAGAAGAAAGGTTTCATATGTGATATGGATGGGGTCATCTATCATGGAAACAGGCTTTTGCCTGGTGTCAGTGAATTTGTTTCCTGGTTAAAAGCGGAAAAGAAAAGTTTTATTTTCCTCACCAATTCCAGTGAAAGGACTCCTAAAGAACTTCAGGAAAAACTTCATCGCCTCGGCATCACCGTTGAAAGAAACCACTTTTATACCAGCGCCCTGGCTACGGCCGCATTTCTGGCAAGTCAGAAACCAAAAGGGAGCGCCTATATTATTGGGGAGGCCGGCCTGATTAACGCACTTTATAATGTCGGATATACCATGAATAATGTGGACCCCGATTATGTGGTTATGGGTGAGTCCAAATCCTACAGCTATGAGAGAATTGAAAAAGCGGTTAACCTTGTCATAAACGGGGCAAAACTGATCGGAACCAATCCCGACACAACAGGACCTGTGGAAAATGGCATTGCCCCTGCCACCAAAGCCCTTATCGCTCCGGTGGAACTGGCCACCGGTAAAAGTGCCTATTTTGTAGGGAAACCCAATCCGCTTATGATGCGGATTGCACTTAGAAAACTGGGACTACAGAGAGAGGATAGCATAATTATTGGCGACAGGATGGATACCGATATCATTGCCGGTATTGAGTCCGAAATTGATACATGCCTGGTATTGAGTGGGATATCAGATCGTACTACCATGGGAAGTTTTGCTTACCAGCCCCACTTTGTTCTGGATGGGGTCAAGGATATTATTGAGGAGGAAAAAAATGATTAAGGCTGTTTTATTTGATATGGATGGCGTGCTGCTGGAATCTGAAGAGTATATTACCCGTGCGGGTATGCAAATGTTCAGAGAAAAGGGCACCGAAGTGAAGTTTGAAGATTTCCGGGAATTCACAGGAATGGGAGAAAATCGTTTCCTTGGAGGGGTGGCGAAAAAGTATGGCATTGAGTTTAATGTGGAGGAAGATAAAGCAAGGACCTATCAGATTTACGAGGAAATGGTTGCAGGTAAACTTGAACCTCTTGAAGGGGTGAAAGACTTCATTCATAAATGTAAAAAGCTTGGGCTGAAAATCGCGGTGGCAACTTCGGCCGACAGGATCAAAATGGAAATTAATCTGAAGGAGATAGGTATTCCCGAAGCCGAATTTGATGCCACGGTCAATGCCCTTGAGATCCGGAATAAGAAACCAGACCCTGAGGTGTTTATTAAGGCAGCTTCAAAACTTAAGATTTCGCCCGTAGATTGTCTGGTAATTGAAGATGCAGTTAGCGGAGTAAAAGCTGCATTATCAGCCGGCTGTCGTTGTCTGGCGCTTACCACCAGCTTTACAAGAGAGGACCTTTCAGATGCACACTGGATTGCTCGAAATTTAGCTGAAGCACCCGAAGATTGTTTAACCTGGTAAAAAAAGAATAGTATGAGACTAAGAAAACTTGGAAACAGTGAGATCGAAATAAGTCCGATCGCTTTCGGCGCCTGGGCCATCGGCGGCTGGATGTGGGGTGGTGCTGATAAAAAAGATGCATTGGCTGCAGTTCATGAATCCATAAATCAGGGAATGACAACGATTGATACTGCTCCGGTTTACGGCTTTGGTCAAAGCGAAGAAATTGTGGGTGAGGCGATAAAGGGAAAAAGAGATAAGATTCAATTGCTAACTAAATTCGGACTTAGATGGAATGGAACCCATGGTGTTCATTATTTCGATTCCAGGGATAACCAGGGAAAAGATGTTAAGATTTACCGGTACTCAGGAAAAGAATCTGTAATAAAAGAATGTGAAGAGAGTCTCAAAAGATTGAATACGGATTATATTGATCTGCTACAAATCCATTGGCCTGATTCGTCTACTCCTGTATCTGAGACCATGGAAGCCATCAATATTTTACTGGAGCAGGGTAAAATAAGAGCAGCGGGAGTTTGTAATTATGATCGTGCATTATTGACTGAAGCTCTGCAAACAGCGCCGGTTGTATCAGACCAGGTACCCTACAGCATGCTCAGACGGGATATTGAGGAGGAACTCCTGCCATATTGTAGGGATAACAATGTTGGCATCCTGGCTTACAGTCCCTTGCAGAGAGGATTGCTAACCGGAAAATTTCATCCCGAACAAACTTTTAATGAGGGAGATACCCGACCGTATACCATCTATTTCAAGCCGGAAAACATTAAAAGAACGAATGTCTTCCTCGACAATATCCGACCTCTTGCCAGGGATAAATCGATGACGGTTGCACAGTTGGTACTTCGATGGACCATTGAACAACCTGGCATAACCTGTGCCCTTGCCGGAGCAAGAAATCCTTCACAGGTAAAGGATAATGCCGGCGCCCTCAACACAGACATTACCCCTGATGAAATTCAGTTTATCAATGAACAATTTACGAACCTAACAATAGAATAAAATGGCTGCAAACTTCTTGAAAGATTTTCCGGAACAAAGTGAATTATTAGAATGGTATTCCAAAAATGGCAGTAACCAGGTGCATGAAGTAAATGGTCACTTTCATACACCCTACTCTTTCAGTGCATTTAAGGACCTGAGACAGGTATTTACCATGGCGCGGGAAGAGAATGTTATTGTATTGGGAATAAATGACTTTTACACCATGGCCGGATATGATGAATTTCATGACCTGAGCCAGGATTTCAAACTATTCCCTTTGTTTAACATTGAGTTTATGAGCCTGCTGAAAGAAGAACAAAAAGCAGGAATAAGGGTAAACGATCCAAACAATCCGGGACGAACCTACTTTAGCGGGAAAGGTCTCGATTATCCGGTTGGTTTCAACGGGAATTCCATGAAAAAGCTGGAATCGGTCCGGAATGAGAGCATGCGCCAAACCCGGGAAATGGTTGAGAAAGCCAGTGATCATCTGGTATCCATTGATCCCGATCTGTCCCTCGATTATGAATCCATTGTAAAAACCTTCACCAGGGGAATGCTCAGGGAGAGACATATTGCCAAGGCTATACGAATTAAAATTGCAGAGAAATATCCCACGGAGGAGGAACAAAAAAAAATTCTTACCCGGATTTACGGCACTACGGGCTCACAGGTAAATTTGAGTAATCCGGCCGCTCTTGAAGGTGAATTGAGGTCGAGATTGCTTAAAGCCGGAGGGCCTGCATTTGTTGAAGAAGATCCCAAAGCTTTCCTCGAACTGGATGAAGTTATAAAAATTATTCTGGATGCGGGTGGGATTCCTACCTATCCTGTTTTACTGGATGATAAGTCAGGCAACTATACCGAATACGAGAGGGATATGGAAAGCCTTTACAAGGAGCTTACCTCCAGAAATATTTTCTCGCTGGAGCTAATTCCAGGGAGGAATGATTTCAGCCGACTAAAAGAATTTGTAAACTTTTTTAATGCCAGAAATTTTGTAATAACCTTTGGCACAGAACATAATACTCCTGAACTGATCCCAATGAAGATTTCCACCCGGGGCGGCGTGGACCTTGATGATGAGCTAAGAACTATCTGCTTTGAGGGTGCTTGTGTAATTGCTGCGCATCAGTATTTCAGGGCAAAGGGAATGGACGGCTACATTGAAAAAAGTGGAAAACCCAGACTGGAGAGTAAGGATGAGTTTATTGAAACCGGCAATGCAGTAATTGAGTACTTCATGCAAACCTCAGGGATTAGTTAAAAAAAATAGTTTCCCCCCGGGGGGACAGGAAATCGACATTAACATGAAAAAAGAAATTGAAGATCTGATAGAAATATCCCGTTTTTTTGGGGCAAACAAAGACTATACCCTGGCAGGTGGGGGAAACACTTCCTATAAAAATGAGGAATACATCTGGGTAAAGGCCAGTGGTTCGGCACTGGCAACCATTGATGAGGAGGGTTTTGCGCAACTTGACAGAAAAGAAGTGCAAAAGATAAGGAGTAAAGAATACAGTACAGACGAACAAATAAGGGAGGTCCAGGTTAAGGAGGACCTCATTGCGGCAAATGTTTATCCTGAGAAGAAGAAACGACCCTCCGTTGAAACCTCCTTTCATGAACTGATCAATTACCCTTTTGTGGTTCATATGCACCCAACCCACACCAATGCCCTTATGTGTGCAGTTAATTCTGAGGAAGAGTGCAAAAGGCTTTTTGGTGAAAAGGTTATGTACATTCCTTATGCACCTGGATACAAGCTTTTTAAAGCAGTTGAAAGGGCTATGATTCCCTACCGCGAGCAATTCGGCAGAGATCCGGAAATTATCTTTTTGGAAAATCACGGAGTCTTTGTAAGCGGGAATAATATTTCCGGCATCAAGGATCATTACCTGGACATAACCCACACCATTCTGGAGGAGATTAAAAATGCTTCAGAGTTTCAAAAGCTTGAAATTAAGGAGGATATAACCCGGTTCATTCCGGCGATCAAAATGATTGCCGGAGCAAGGGTGGCAAAACTCAGGCATAGTAGTCTACACAGCCTTTTTTACTCCTCAGCGGAAGCCTTCAAAAGGGCATCTCTGCCTTTCACACCCGACATTATTGTTTATTGCAAAAGCGAATACATTTACCTTGAGAATACCGATACTCCCGAGCACATCATTGAAGAATTCAAGCAGAAATATGATGAATTCTTTCAAAAAAATCAATACAATCCCCGGATTGTACTAATACGGGATTATGGCTTATTGGCGCTCGAAGATACTGCCAATGCGGCAGAAACTGCACTGGAGGTTTACGAAGACCTGCTAAAAATCAGTCATTTCTCTGAAAATTTTGGAGGGCCCAGATTCCTGCCTCCGGAAGAGATTGAGTTCATCGATAATTGGGAAGTGGAAAATTACCGCAGGAAGATCGCCAAAGGTAGTTCGGGGGATTCACCCGTAAATCAAAAAATATGTGTAATAACCGGTGGTGCTCAGGGATTCGGAAAGGGCATCGCAGAAGAGTTGACTAAAGCGGGGGCGAATGTTGTACTGGCCGATATTAATGAGGAAACGGGGCAAGCCAGTTGCAGCGATCTTGGTTCTTTATGCATCAAAAATGCGGTTGTTTTTCACAAAACCGATGTTTCCAGTCCGGATGAGATTCGGAATCTGGTTCAACATACGGTGGAAACTTTTGGAGGAATTGATGTTTATATTTCCAATGCCGGAATTCTCCATGCCGGAAGTCTGGAAGAAATGGATCCGGAGACCTTTGGGAAAATGACCAAAATTAATTATGAAGCCTATTTTCTCGGAGCCAAGTACGCATCTTCAGTTATGAAACTTCAATCGGAATATGATCTCCGCTATTTCTCGGATATCATCCAGATCAACTCGAAATCGGGACTCAAAGGCAGTAATAAAAATTTTGCCTATGCAGGGGGAAAATTCGGCGGTGTGGGCTTAACCCAATCCTTCGCCCTTGAACTGGCACCCTTCAGGATCAAGGTAAATTCCATTTGTCCGGGTAACTTTTTTGAAGGACCCCTTTGGGCAGATCCGGAGAAAGGCCTTTTTGTTCAATATCTTAAGGCGGGAAAAGTACCGGGTGCTGAAAGTATTGAGGATGTAAAGCGATTCTACGAGGAACAGGTACCCTTAAAAAGGGGTTGCCGGGTTGAGGATGTGGTAAAAGCCATTTATTACGTGATTTCTCAGGAATATGAGACCGGACAGGCCATCCCTGTTACCGGCGGACAAATAATGTTAAACTAATTAATCGATATAAATATGAAAACCAAAGCCGTAAGATTATACGGAAAGAGCGATCTGAGACTTGAAGAGTTTGATCTTCCAACTATGAAAGATGATGAAATTCTGGCACAGGTAATTACCGACAGTATATGTATGTCAAGCTACAAGGCTGCGAAGCAGGGAGCCGACCATAAGAGGGTGCCCGATGATGTTGCAGAAAACCCAACCATGATTGGACATGAATTCAGTGGAATCATTCTGGAAGTGGGTGAAAAATGGCAGCATCAGTTTACACCCGGGCAAAAATTCAGCATTCAGCCAGCACTGAACTATAAAGGTAGTCTTGATGCTCCGGGATATTCCTTCCGCTGGATCGGAGGGGATGCAACGCATATTATCATTCCCAGTGAAGTTATGGAAATGAACTGCCTTCTCCCCTATTCCGGAGATTCCTTTTTCCTTGCCTCCTTATCGGAACCCATGTCTTGCGTGATTGGCGCCTTTCATGCAAATTACCATACAACCTACGGTTCCTACGTACATAATATGGGAATCAAACCCGGAGGAAACACAGCAATTCTTGCAGGTGCCGGACCGATGGGACTGGCAGCCATCGATTATGCGATTCATTGCGACAGAAAACCAGGTACCCTGGTTGTGACAGATATTGATGAGGAAAGGCTCGCCAGAGCTGCTTGTCTTCATACTCCAGAGGAGGCTAAAAAACAGGGTATTAAGCTATTATATGTAAATACCGCTGAAATGAAGGATCCGGTGAAAGGACTAAGGGAAATTACAGATAATAAAGGATTTGATGATGTTTTTGTATTCGCACCGGTAAAACGCGTGGTTGAACAAGCAGATGCGATTCTCGCCTTTGACGGCTGTCTGAACTTTTTTGCAGGACCTGCAAACCCTGAGTTTAAAGCGGAACTGAATTTTTACAATGTTCATTACGCATTTACACACCTGGTTGGAACTTCCGGAGGAAATACTGCAGATATGAAGGAGGCTTTGCAAATGATGGCTGAAGGACAGATTAATCCGGCCGGAATGGTTACGCATATCGGCGGACTGGATGCGGTGATTGATACTACCCTGAATCTGCCCAATATACCCGGTGGGAAAAAACTGATTTACACCAATGTGAGCTTACCTCTTACCGCCATCAAAGAATTCAGGAAAAAAGGAGAAACCGACCCCTTCTTCAACGAACTTTACAAGATTATGAAAACAACGGATGGGATCTGGTGCAAGGAAGCTGAGGATTTTGTGATTAACAATGCCCCGTCGATTTAACCATTTATACTGGATAATGTTTTTTCCACAAATTCACAAGAAATGAAATTATCATAAAGCAGGCAGACCTCGGAAGCGAAGGCAATTCCGTTTCTGCCTGCATATTCCCAGAAAGCCGGGTCTTTGAGAAGATGTGAGTATTCAGTAACCTTTCTTTGATAGAGGGACCAGATAAGTCCGGCGTTGAAATTATCTCCGGCTCCAATCGTAGAGACAGGCTTTAATTCCGGAACCTCCAGCGTTAGCGGTGGATACTCGGGTAAAAATATCATAACCCTATTTTTATTCGCAGTATATACCAGATACCTGCAACCCAGAGAAAGGGTTTTGGCATAGGCCTCTTCTGCCTGACGGATTCCAAAAATATTTTCAAAATCTTCATCAGATGCCCTGATTATATTTGCAAAACCAAAGTTTTCCTCGATCATGGGCATAAGACTTTTCAACTCCGGTAAATGAGGTTTCCTGAAATTAGGATCATAAAGGATCAGGCTACCGGCATTACTGGCATTGTTAAGAAAACGAATCAGGGGTTTCCGGACCGTTGGAGTCAATGCAAAAAAACTGGAAAAAATAAAAATATCCCTGGAATCAAATTTAATTTCTGTTTTTTCAAGTCTTTTCTCCGGGTAATCCTTGTAAAACTGATACCGTGCATCATTGTTTTGGTCCAGAAATGCCATAGCGAGTCCTGAATTCCGGTTTGAATAACGATCAACAAGGCTTGTGTTCACACCGTTCTCTCTCAGAAACCGGTCAATCATCCCACCTACCATGTCGTTGCCATAATCGGAAATAAAAACCGGATTAAGTCCCAAACGCCCAAGGCTCACAAGGGTATTCAGGACTGATCCTCCGGGACTGGCCGATACTGGCTTTAGGTCCCGGAATATTACATCCAGCAAAGTTTCACCGATTCCCGCAATTTTCACAAGTATATATTTAATTTTTTGGTATTGTGGAACTTATCATTTAACCAGTCTGGAAATCTCCTTAAATTCCGGGGTTCCGCTTACGCGGGCAAGTTCAAACAAAATGGACTCATAGCTGGTAATCATGACCCCTTCCTGTTTGAGACGTTGCATAGCAATCTCTTTATCTCTGTGTTTTCTTGAAGAAACACAATCGGAAACAATCACTGGATTAAATCCTGATTCCAGAAGATCTATCGCGGTTTGTAAAACGCAGACATGGGCTTCAATTCCTGCGATAATAATATTCTTCATCTCTGTTTCCTCCAGCTTACGCCGAAATTCAGAATCGTCACAACAGGAGAAAGCCGTTTTTTCATGGCGGGTTATCCCTTCCAGGGATTCCGAAACCGAGGGAATGGTGAAACCCAGGCCCCTTGTGTATTGCTCAGTTACCAGGACAGGGATACCCAAAACCTTTAATCCTTTGATCAAAATGTTGGTGTTGTGTTCTAATTCCTGATTTTCATAGATATAAGGGAATAATTTATCCTGGATATCAATGATCAGTCCTGCGGATTCATTTCTTAGAATTCTCATAATCTTTCGCTTTTAGCTTTGATATTTCTCCCAGATAACCACCATGGTGTCTTTTTGCGTAATCGGCTGCAGAAAAACCAATTTTCTTCATGAGAAGTACCACCAGGATATCCCCGATTACCGTCATGGTCGTAGTAGAAGTAGTAGGGGTTAGTCCGAGGGTGCAGACTTCCGGGGGGTTACCTGTAAAAATTACTGCATCTGCGATTTTAGGAAGTTCGCCGTCGGGATTTCCGGTGATAATTATAAAGGGGACTTCCTTATGAAGATTGTGTGCTAACTGTATAAGCTCGAGGATTTCACGGGTTTTACCGGAGTTGGATAAAACCAGAAGAACATCATTCTCCCTGATTACCCCCAAATCGCCATGCTGTGCTTCGGCAGGATGAAGAAAAACTGCGGAAGATCCGGTTGAACTGAAAGTAGTGGCTATATTATCTGCGATCTGTCCGGCCTTTCCCATTCCGCTGGCAATGATCTTCCCCCCTTTCTCATGAACCCTGTTATATAGGATGTTCAAGGCTTTCTCAAAGCCATCTGTCGCAGGGATGTTTAACACCGCATCGGCTTCTTTTTTTAAAAGTTCCCTGATCTCATTCTGAATCATAATTTTACAGGTAATTATCGATAAGTTGTTTTAATTTAATCATATCCGCATTGAACTTTCGAATGCCCTCCGATAGTTTTTCAACAGCCATAGGATCCTCATTGTGCATCCATCTGAATTCCTTTTCATCGAGATGAATTCGGTCTGCTTCAAAATTTTGAGCCTGTGAAGGATCCAGCTTTCTTTCAAGCTCTCCTTCCGTATTTCCCAGCTCTTCAAGTAAGGCTGGAGAAATGGTCAATAAATCGCAACCGGCAAGTTCTATAATCTCTTCTATATTCCGGAAACTGGCACCCATTACTTCTGTCTGATAGCCAAATTTCTTATAATAATTGTAAATGAAATGAACAGAATGAACTCCGGGATCTTCTGAGCCGGGAATATGATCTACCCCCCTTTCCTTACGGTGCCAGTCATATATCCTACCCACAAAAGGAGAGATCAGCTTCACGCCCGCCTCTGCACAGGCAATGGCCTGGGCCTGACTGAAAAGTAAAGTTAAATTTGTATGTATTCCTTGCTTTTCCAGCTCCTCGGCAGCCCTGATGCCCTCCCAGGTACTAGCAAGCTTGATTAAAATCTTCTCCCTGGCAGAGCCATTATCCTCATATAGTTCAATCAATTTCACTGCCTTCTCAATCGAAGCCTCTGTATTAAAGGACAAACGGGCATCCACCTCGGTTGAAACCCGTCTGGGAACGATTTTCAAAATTTCTAACCCAAAGCCTACAAATAACCGATCTATCGCTTCATCTACCTTCTGCTCCCGGGAATTACCAATGCTCCTGCCAAAGTTTATTGCTTCTTCCACCAGGTGCTTATATTGTTCTTTTTGAGCTGCAGCATAAATTAATGAGGGATTGGTGGTTGCATCTACAGGTTTATATTCTTTAATACTTTGAAAATCACCAGTATCGGCTACCACTTCCGTAACTTGCTTTAATTGATCTAATAAATTCATAGGGTAAGGATATTTAATGGTTTTTTGTAATTAATTTGTCAAATATAGCAATAATTAAGCGGGTTTAAATTCCTATATTTAGGTATTCATCCCGATAAAAGAACCAGATTCTGAAAATTTACAGGGTCTGCCACCCACAGACAGATTATATGCTTTAAAAACAATTTAATGGTTAAATATTATTTTACTTAGTGAAATTGGTTTTCACTTTTTTGGGATAGTTCGCTAAACTAAAAACAACCAGGGATCTATGGATATGATCCAAGCAAAATCTCAACGACTTATTTGTGTGTCGTCCGGGTAGTGTGGCTATTCCCTAATGAATTCAGACATCCAACCAAAACTCCGTTCCCGTATGTCCGACTTACGTTCCCGTAAATAATCCAGGTATTTTTCCGCTACCGGTGAAAGTTTCTTCTCCCTCAGCCAGATCAGCCGCCAATAATTGAGAACCGGAAAGGCCGGATCTTTTAATATAAATAATTGCTCGTTCCTTAATTCATGGCTTACCCCAATCAGCGGTAATACAGAGTATCCCAATCCGGCCAGAACCGCCTGCTTAATCGCATCACTTGTGGTAAGCTCCAACCGCTTGTCACCCGGCTTCAGAGTGTGGGTCTTATCCATGATAGCACGGGTGGCAGACCCTTCCTCCCGTAAGATAAACGGCCGGGGTTCATCCGGTTCAGAACTACTGCCAATAAGATAAAGCGGATTTGGAAGGATCTTTTCTTCCAATACCTCCATCCCCGGTGGTAAGACCGATACCAAAGCAAAATCAATTTTATTCCTTTTCAAACTGTCAATCACACTGCTCCTGTGCGTTACATCCAAAACCAGATCAATGCTTCTGAATTGATCCAGAAAACCACTCAAAAAATAGGGAATAACATATTTGCCTGTTGAAGCAGAAGAGATCCTTAACCTTCCGGTTAACATCCCCCGAAATTCATGGGTCTTATAATTAAGGGTCTCAGCTTCCCTCATAATGTTTCCTGCGATTTCAGCGATGGAATGACCAAATTCGGTGATATAGAGCTTCTTGCCTATCACTTCCGTTAGCGGGATATCAAACTGTTGCTGGAAATTTCGAAGCTGAATCGATAAGGCAGGTTGAGACATATGCATTTCTTCAGCTGCACGGGTAACAGAACCTTGACTTACTACCTCCAGGAAGACTTTTAGCTGATGT
The DNA here is from genome assembly GCA_964572225.1 of uncultured Bacteroidaceae bacterium. Classification (GTDB taxonomy): domain Bacteria; phylum Bacteroidota; class Bacteroidia; order Bacteroidales; genus CAZNFR01. The sequence continues at coordinate 24,151 of CAZNFR010000011.1, read as the reverse complement.
AGAGTATAATTCATAAATTCTATTTATATATATATCATTCAAATATATATAGAATTATATGATATTTTGCCTTACCTTTGAAAAAAATTTAACTCATGCAAAAAGTAACATTCGCAAAAGGAGACGGCATTGGCCCTGAAATCATGGAATCAACCCTGAAAATCCTTAATGCGGCAGGCGTACTTATTGATTGGGAGGAAATTGAGATCGGTGAGAAGGTATACCTTAGTGGAAATACCAGTGGGATAAACAAAGAAGCCTGGGATACCATCCGAAAAAATAAAATTTTCCTGAAAGCACCTATTACCACCCCGCAGGGTGGTGGTTACAAAAGTCTGAATGTGACGATGAGAAAGAAACTCGGACTCTATGCCAATGTCAGACCCTGTAAAAGCTTTCATCCTTATGTAAAAACCAAATATCCCGGAATGGATGTGGTAATAATAAGGGAGAATGAAGAAGATCTCTATGCAGGAATCGAACATCAGCAAACCGATGAAGTTGTGCAATGCCTCAAACTGATCTCCAGACCGGGATGCGAGAAAATCATACGATATGCCTTTGAATATGCAAGGATCTATAAAAGAAAGAAGGTCAGCTGCTTTGTAAAAGACAATATAATGAAGCATACCGACGGACTTTTTCATCAGGTTTTTAAAGAGATTGCTGCCGAATACCCGGAAATCGAATCGGATAACTGGATCATAGATATCGGCACCGCCCGAATCGCAGATACTCCCGAAATGTTTGATTTGGTTGTCATGCCAAATCTTTATGGAGATATTGTTTCCGATATTACCGCACAATTATCAGGCTCTGTTGGACTTGCCGGTTCGGCGAATATCGGAGAATCCTGCTCCATGTTCGAAGCAATACACGGTTCGGCCCCTCCCATTGCCGGAAAAAATATTGCAAACCCTTCAGGCTTACTAAGGGCCGCAGTTATGATGCTGAATCATATGGGATTACAGGATTATGCAGAAAAGGTAAAAAATGCCTGGGCCGTTACCATGGAAGCAGGAATCCATACCGATGACATTTTTAAAAGCGGGGTAAGTAAAAAAATGGTGGGGACCCGTGAGTTTACCGATGCAGTTATTTCCAACCTCGGACAAAAACCTCATGAGCTTGAAGCTGCGGAATATGCTAAAAATCTGAATTTTAAACTTCCGGTTTATTCCCGGCCCCCAGCTAAGAAAAAAGAACTCAAAGGAGTAGATATATTTGTCGATTGGAAAGGGGAAGACCCCAATGAACTGGCAGGGATTTTGCAAAAACTAAATGATAATGTTAAATTGACCATGATTACAAACCGTGGAGTGAAGGTTTGGCCGGAAGGATTCGAAGAAACTTTTTGCACCGACCACTGGAGATGCAGATATGAACCTGATAGCGACAGTGCTATTGACAATAAAAGCATTGTCAGTCTTCTTTCCAGGGCCCTTCAAAATAACGTGGATGTGATCAAGACCGAAAATCTGTACGATTTTGACGGAGTAAGAAGTTACTCTCTGGGTCAGGGTCAATAATCCTGAATTAAAAACCAACAAAATGCCCGATGCTTTCCGAAAACTGCTGGAGGGAAACGAGATATGGGTTGATAATATCCATAGATCAGCACCGGATTTTTTCGAGGAAATTTCTGAAGGACAATCGCCTGAATTTCTGTGGATAGGTTGTGCCGACAGCCGTGTACCGGCCGAGGAGATTACCAATTCCCTTCCCGGTTCCATCTTCGTTCAGCGTAATATTGCCAATCTTGTGGTGCCCACCGATTATAACCTGTTAAGCGTGGTAAATTTTGCGGTACTGACTCTTAATGTCAAGCATATCATTATCTGCGGACATTACGGATGCGGAGGCATTCGCGCTGCCATGGGCAACGAATCCTTCGGATTACTGGACCATTGGATCTCCCATATAAAAGAGATTTATCATAACCACCACAAGGAGCTTGAGCGTCACAATGATCCCGAAGAAAGAGAACGTGCCTTTGTGGAAATTAACATCCGGGAACAAGTGAAAAATACCGCAAAACTGGCATTTATCCAGGATCGGTGGAAAAAATCCAGGTTTCCCTATATTCATGGATGGGTTTTCAGGGTAGACGACGGAGTCCTGAAAAACCTGAATGTTAGCCTTAATTCTGCTCAGGCCCTTCACAAGGTTTTTAGATATACCTAGCGGAGAACCTCCATTCCACAGCCTTTCCAAAGTCCTATATGCCTGCCATCTTTTTCATGATCAGGGCGGCGATGATCACCTCCAAAAGACTTAAAGGAATGGCAAAAATGAGAAGTCCAAAAGGTAAAACCCCCAAATTACCGATAACCAGCCACATGAGTACAAATATGAATACCCAGGAGATCACTACTGCAGACCAGTAACTGAATTTCTTCAGAAGGATATAAATCATCCCGGCGGAGATCAGTGACCAGATAACCCATACTATACCATTAATAGGCTCAGAAGGAAAAACCAGCCCGAGCTCTTGGTAATGGCCGGTCCATTTATCCTTGAACAACAATTCATTCCGGATAAACTCTGAGGCGGTCATCCAAAGACCAGCAAGCAAAATGGAAAGTGCATTCTTCATGACTGTTCAGTTTAATATTATATTTAGATCAGGTTTCTCCAATTATGCGATGAGCAAGAGGACAATTACTATTAAAACGGATAATCCCAGCAGAAAAATCCCTGCTTTGTTTCTGGCCTGCATAACCGGGCCTGAAAATCTGCTCGTACGACGCAGGAAGACGATATAACAGATCAAAACGTATATCGTGATGAGCCCTGCAGGAAGGGTGCCGGAAAAAAGAGAGACGGCAATGCTTCCCAGAATTAAAACCGACAAAGCAAGAAATAAATGAAACTGCCGGTAATACTTTAAAAATCCGGTCAGATCAAAGTTCTTTCGCTCCTCCTCAGAAAGGGTATTGTATCCGGCAAGCAGAAAACGTGCATTTTTCTTAGTAAGCAGGAGGGCGAGAAGGGCAAAAGCTGCGCCTGTTATTGCAACCGCCAAATAATCCATGACCGTAAAATATATACCATAATTATAAGACAATTCCAGTAATACAATCCCAACAAATAGTCTCCATTCCCTCATCGAGAATAGTGCAAGATGAAATCTGGATTCCCGAGTAATCCTCCCTTCTTTTTATGGGTCTGCTAAGTCTGTGCCATTTTTCTCCGCTGAAGGGTCTCCAGCCAAGATCGGCCTCCAATTGCAGAGTTCCTTCACCGGAAAAAGTGATAATGGCCGGACGGGGACTTCCCACACTCCAGAGGATTCTGGCAGAGGTATCTTCCTTTATACTCAGCCAGACCGGACGATCATCTGGCAGACTAAACGCTCAGTTACCTGTAAATCTCTGGATTCCGGCAGCAGGTTGATGACATTCGGACAAAGTAAATGCAATAGCAATTACAAAAAGAAAGGATGCTATGAGTCTCATAGAAATCAGGATTAAACTAGTCGCTCACCCCAATAAATGTGGTTGCTGAACCCTGAGGTGGATCATAAATAATACTGCCGTTTTCTACTTCAAATATACCAATATCCTCATATTTTTCTGTTCCATCGACACTACTTCGGTAGGCCCTGAATTTAGTATATTCAGAATTTCTGATACGTATTTCCAGGGGTAATCCCCAGACAAAAATATTACTGGTAACCACAAAGGCATCGGGATGGTCTGTTCCCTTATTATCAAATGCTATAATAAATGCCTGAGGACTGGCAGTCATGGTATAGACGGCCGCCATGCCTTTTCTGCCGGCGGTAGTGAGTTGTTTGTAGAAATAGTAATAAGGAAGAATTTCCCAGCTACCGTCATCATTCACCTGTATAGCCGTTCCAGGGTTAGGATCTCCATCATACCACTGTGAAGGATTTTGAATCCCTGCCCATGGAATGAGCGCATTAACCCTGGATGTATATATATGCTCGTGGGCAAAACGTAAAAATTCGTATCCATTGGCTCCCCAGCTATAGGAGGTAATCCAGCTATGGATGCCGGGTTTCTTTTCCCGGATAAGGTCATTAGTCAGGTTGCTGGCCTTCCCGTATGAGAGTTTCGTAAAGTCTCCATTAATAAAACCATGCGTTGTGATAAGACTCAGTCCCGCAAGCGCTTCCTTATCTTCCGCCAGAGCCCTGGAATAACCCCAATGATAAAATCTGGTCCAGTTGGATGGTTCCCCGTTGGTCAGTCCCAGATCCCCGAGACCTGCATCCTTTATTTTTTCAGGCAGAATCCCAAGGAAATGATTCACTAGCTCGGGAGTCCAGTACATATTATAGTCAAAATGCCTGAAACGCTGGGTACCCTCCGAAAAATCCCATCGATAGAAATCCTCTCCTTCATTGTGCAGGGAAAGAAAGTTGACCGGGAAGTTTTTACTCCTCAAATAGCTTACCCAGCTTATCATATAGTTACAAAGCGCATCATCCATCTCCGGATTGAAATCCCTTCCACCGATAAAATTTTGCTGAGTAGCCCAGGAAGCAGGACCGTACAAGGTGGTGATTATATTGAGATCCTCACCCCTGTCCCGGGTAATATTAAGTCCTCTTCCTACGAAATCCAACATATTGGAAGTGGTCCTTAAATGGTCAAACTCTCCATCCGGACTACTTTGATGCCAGGGATCCAGAAACATTTTCACAATCTCCACCTGTAAGCCCTTCTCTCCGAATACCAGTTCGGAAATCTCAGATCTGGATTTTTCATCAAGCAGACTGAATCCACCATAATCCTGTGGTTGCGCCTCATAATCACGAGTCTGGGATGCTTCCACATAATTGAAACCAAACCCGTCCCATGAAACAATTTCGTGAGAAAAATCAATCTCAGCGGGGATATATTGCAGGGGAATGGTCTGACTGTAGGATTTTGGTAGTAGAAACAGAAATACAGCAAGGGTTAGGATTGTTTTCATGGGATAGGTTTAAGTTTTTAACAGGAATAAATATAAAACATATCAGATATAAAAATGCTTGTCGTACTGGAGATTAATGCGGGAAGGTTCCCGGGCAAAGTAGTATAGTGTTCAGGGAAAGGTTTCCCTGAACGGAAATAAATAAATTGTCAATTAGGACTTTCCCTTATTATCCATTCACAGAAAAACACAAAAAATTCACTTAAATTGCAGTTTTACTTAACAATCCTCCGGTTAAGTTGCATTACTTTCACAAAATCCAATCAGTTACTAAACTTGATTAGGTATGTAATCAAATGGATATTAGTATCTCCTTGATTAAAACTGGCGATGATAAGAATTTATAAATTAATGAAGATAAGGACAAAATCTCATATAAATAAGATCCATAAAATGTGGAAAAAGTACCCTGTATTTTTTTTTATTCTTTCGTTTCTTTTAATATTTATGATTTTATACAGGGTGATTTATTCGCCTCTTCTGACTGCCCATTTTCACCCTTTACTCATTAGATTCAATACCTATACTTCAGGTAGAATTATTTCATGGTTTGAGGAAGGTATGATTATATATAAATCCTCTATCCTTTCTGATAAATTTTCCATTCGTGTTATATTTGATTGTTGTGCAATAGAGCCTGTTTTAATCTATACTTCAGCAGTAATTTCTTATCCCTTACGGGTTAAATCAAAGATAATAGGTTTGATTCTTGGTATACCCACCTTGTTGATTATAAATATTATTAGAATTATCAGTTTATATTTCTTCGGAGCATATTACGGACATCTGGTTATGCAAAGAATGCATTTGGATGTATGGCAGGTTCTTATTATTATTATTTCTTTAACCCTTTTTTTGTTTTGGATTTATTACGTTGGAAAGAAAACCCAAAATCAGGTTGTCAATAGTGAATAGTATGCCTTTAAGGTTCCTAATTAAAAGTCTCATACTATATCTATTATTTGTTGGATTTTTATTTATCCCACCGGTTGAACATTTCCTGGAAGAATTTTTCAGAAATAGTAATAATGCCTGGTTTAATGATAGGATTAAAAATTCACAGATAACATTCAAGAAAAACCCTGAGAACAGTTTTTTTGATACAATTATACACTTAAAGTACTCAAAGAATAACCAATGGAATTATGTGGAGTATCACATTGATTCAAGGTTTATCTCATACATACCCAAGGTATTATTTGCAAGTCTGTTTTTTTCTACCATAGGGTTTAGTTCGCTTAAAAACAAGGTAGTAGCAGGTGTAAGTGGAATGATTCTGCTTTTACTTCTTACACATTTTCTGCTTTTCATTCGAATTTATGCTATGAATTTACATGTTCAGGAAAGTCTGGGATTATATACTGGGAGTACCAAAGATAAAGTTGTTATTTTTTTTCTTAATAATTTCGCATCGTATACATGGATTGTCTTTTTTCTTCCAGTATTTTCATGGATTTCGGTTTCATCCAGAATAATATTAAAGAACCTTAAATTTATCTCTTCATTTGAGAAAACTTCCACCTAATTGTCATTCAAAACCTTAGTAGTTTTAATAATAACTATTCTCTGAAATTATTAAATACTGGATTCTGATCGGGCATCCAGGCACATTAATAGTAAGCCATTTACTGAGCAAGCCATTCAGCTCCTGTTGAGTCTCAGGTAACTGACCGTTGAGATACAGCTTTTCTAAAATGTCGTTCCTTAGATTATAAAATTCGGTCCTTTCATTTTCGTAGAATCGTAAAAGCTTTAAGTCTCTGTGCCTGTTAATCCTGAACAGTTAGTCCATCTGACATCCATGGCTAAAAAAGAGTGCATAGCCCAATATAACTAATGTCTGTAGATCTTTCATGATAAATGAATTTCATCAAATCCGGATTTAATCACCTCTATCCTCCCATTGAAGAGAACCATAATTCCGGGCCATTTGCTTCACCATATCTGGATTTTCTAAGGAAAGATCTTTGGTCTCAGACGGGTCATCCTGCAAATTATATAGTTTCCAATCCCCACCGTTCATTTTTACAATTTTAAAATTCCCTTCCGTGTACGATCTGAAGTTTTCCAATCCTGAAATTAAAAATTCAGGGTCTTCTCTACCCTCTCCGGTTAATACAGATAGCAGCGATATCCCATGGAATGCAAGGGTTTTAATACCCATAATACTGTCGGGATATTGTACTTTCAGAATCTCGAGGAAAGTGGGAAGGATGTCAACAACATGAGAAGGTTCATGGCTTATCGTTCCGGGTTTAGTGACCCCTGGCCAGCTCACAATAAAGGGTGTTAGACTCCCCCCTTTATATCCGGTTTGTTTGTATTGTCTGTACGGGGTATTGCATAAGTTTGCCCAGCTTGAACGCAGACTCCAGTATGAGCTGTCGGGCCCGGGTGGAATATCCGGTATTTTATTGGAATAAAATGGACAGGCTCCATTATCAACCAAAAACAGAATAATTGTATTGTCCATTTCACCCTCCTGTTCTATTCGCTCAAGCACGCGTCCGATGTTCTGGTCCATACGGTCTATCATTGCAGCATATACTGCCATCTCCAGGTCCAACTGATCTTTCTTTTCGTCGCTAAGTTCTTTCCACGGATAATAATCGGTGTATTCAGGCACAAATGGTCCCCGGAATTGGTTTTTATTGCCTTCAGGCATGCTCAATACCGCATTTTCAGGAATAACGCCCAATTGTTTCATTTTCAGGAACCGATCTTCCCTTAGTTTATCCCAGCCTTGTAAATATTTCCCACGATACTTTTCTATATCCTCTGGTCTTGCCTGGAGTGGGTAATGCGCAGCATGATAGGGCAAATAGAGAAAAAATGGCTGGTCCGTAGTGAAGGCTTCATCCAGCCAATTCAAAGCATAAGTGGTGATAAAATCGGTTTTATACATCGGGCTTTTCTCATACTGTATTTCATCGGCCTTAAGCTCCCTGCCTTCGAGGTAAAATGGTCGTTCGAACTCTCCGGAGGGTGGGCGGAAATACTCTGTTGTTGCCCAAAAAGTAAAGGAATGATCGAAAACTTTTTCCGCTTTGCAATACTCAGGAACCCATTCATCGAAATGCTCCTTTCCGCTCATTATATTAAAGTAACCGGCCTCCCTTGATATGTGACCTAAATGAACGGCTCCTTCTCCTCCTGTATACAAACCGGTTAGAAGAGAGGAGCGTGTAGGATTACATTTGGCCATATTATGCATGGCTGTAAAGCGCATACCGTTATTGGCCAACCTGTCTATGTTTGGTGTGGCTATTTCGCCGCCATAACATCCAAAATCCGAATATCCTATGTCATCAGCCATAATCAGGATGATATTAGGTTTTTCGGTGACTTTTTTATTACAACCGATGGTCCCGGTAACTATCGGAAAAGTCGATAATAATAAAGCCTTATTTATTCTCATTTAAATGATGTGTGTGTTGAATATTCGGAAGATCAGAAACTTTAATTCTGAATTCTTCCATTTAAAAATTATGCAAATTGGATGTTTTTTGTAATTAACAATATTAAAAACATGAAGTCCAATATTTAGAAGCTTAATTTATTTCAATAGTAAGGCTGTTTTCCTCACTATGGTGATATCCATATCTTATGGCTTTAGCCCTGATAAAATACTCACCTTCAGGAAGTTGAATGGGTCCTGTATACAAATTCCAATGAGGATCCTCATCCTTCTCATTCGTCCATGCAATGGAAGCACCCTGGGTTGCACAATATAAACTTAGTGTGGCAGGGGATTCTATTTCCCCGCCTTCAAGGATATTGGCATTTCGGTTTCCTTCGGTATTGGGTATAAAATGAACGGGTGAAGTAGTAGGCCTGACTCCATTTGGATACCAGCTGTTCACCATTTCTTCTTCAGAAGTAAATCCCATATCCCCTGTTTCCCTAATCCATTCATCAAGGATTCCTCTCATCTTTTTCAAAACCTCCTCATATTGAGGATCCAAAGCCAGGTTATTCAAGTGATGAGGATCCTTTTCACAATCAAATAACTCCTCGGGAGTGCGGGTCTCTGCAAACCATCTGGACTGATCATCTGAGAGTTCCCCTTCGGCTTGAAGTCGGAGCAACTCCTTCATAATGGGCGATTGGTTCCGGTAGGGTACCCAGATAATTCCCGGTTTGTGTGTATAATAGTTCCTAATGTAGCGATACTTCTTATCCCTCACCGATCTGACCATATCATAATCTTCATCAAAACGATCACGGGCAGAAATAACAAAATCCCTGGGTTCGGATTTTTGTTCACCCATAAATGCCTTTCCTTCCATGTAGGCCGGAAGAGGTACTCCCGCAATCGATAATACGGTGGCTCCGAAATCAATGGAAGATATCATATCATTGTTAACCGATCCGGGTTCAATGACTCCCGGCCAACGTATGATAAAAGGAACTTTGGTTCCCGAATCATAAACCCATCTTTTCCCCCGTGGCAGTCCATCACCATGATCGCTCCAGAAAAACAAAACGGTATTCTCTGCGAGTCCAAGGTCCTCCAGTTCCTGGATATGTCGACCCACAATGGTATCCAGAATCCTTATGTTGTCGTAAGACCTTGCCAGGGATTTCCTGACGGGTTCTGTATCGGGGTAATAGGGCGGAACTATCACATCGTCCGGATTGGTAGCTACCGGATCAGCCCATGTTTTACTTTCATGCGTCATGGTATAATTAAAAACCGCGAAAAAAGGCTGGTCTTTGTCGGGACGATTCTTAAAATGTGCTTTACCACTGGTTTCATCCCAAATGGTTACAGGCACATCACCAAATCCCGAAAATTGGTAATCAGTTTTGGAATTATTAGTACAGTAGTACCCGGCCGATCTCAAAAATTCAGGAAAAGCCTTTACATAATGAGGAATCACAGATGCATAGGGAGTGGGTAACTCGCCCGTTCTTCCTCCATGGGAGGTACGCATATGATGTGTGCCTATGGAGGTTTGATTCATTCCTGTAATCACCCCCGAACGGCAGGGTGCGCAAACCGCAGCGGAAGTATAGACATTGGTAAACTTCATTCCCTGCTCTGCAAGTTTATCAATATTGGGAGTTAAGGCCACCTCATCACCGTAACATCCTATGCGCGGACTAATATCCTCGCAGGATATCCAGATAATATTAGGTCGTTCAGGATACTCCGTTTTTGATTCCGTGTTCTCTGTACTGGTACAGGCCTGACTAAGGGCCAGGATGGCTAATGGTAATTGGTTTAATTTCATATAATTAGTTATTGTTTGGTGCAGCTTAAATTTCAATAAGTGATTGAATGATCCTTTCTAACCATTCCATTGCCATTATTTTCCAATTCGCTTTTTTCTATCAAGAAAATCAGGGATTCCAGGAACCAAATAAACGAAAATCCGGCAATACTGTGGTGTCATTTTTTTGCAGATTCTTCCTTTTGCAAGGCCTTCACAAAAGATCCGTCAGGATGCTATGATTCCACATCCCCCCTCTTTCTGCCATACCAAAGAAAGGCAAAAATGAACCATGCAAACATCCCAATTGCCATCAAAAGATTTACCTTGTCCGGATCAAGTTTGCCGAAAAAATGAAAAATGGAAGGGGAAATTGTAAGAAGCAGTCCGATTATTGCTAAAATTTTGTATATCATTGCTTTGTAGGATTTATACGATTTTACGTTGAAGTATTTTACTTAAGCCCACATAAAGTAGAACTGAGAGAATCCATACCGGAACGGGAAGGAAGTATATCTCTACTCCTCCTGCTCTCCATGTTACAAATGCAACCGCCAGCAAGAGCAACCAGGTTATGCCTGCGGCAAGGTTAAATCTAATCCCTTTTCTTTCGGCATAGAAATCAACCATTCCAAGTCTGGGAAGAAGATAATAATCTGCGAAAATGACCCCGCCCATAGGAATCAGCAATAACCCATAGAGAGCAACGAAATCCAATAATCTCATAACCAGGGCCGGGAATAATGCAGCCAGGGTAGTAAGCAGACCGGCAAGCAGTGTGACTTTCCAACGGGACCAGTTAGGAGACGCCACCTGAAGGGCTAATCCGGCTCTGTAAAGGGTGGGATTTGCGGTAGTCCATCCAGCAATGACAACACAAACGGCTCCTGCAAGCCCGATTGCCTGAAACGCTACGACCCCCGGAGCATCTGATGTGGCAGCGGCGTAAAGGATTCCCGAGGCGATCCATGCCACATAATGTCCCAGAAACATACCCACAGCCGAAGAAAATCCATAATACCACTTTTTGGCATACCTGAAAATGGAGAGATCAGCCATTCCCAGGTGCATGGCTGCATTGGCAAGCCAGGAAAAGAATATGACATGCCAGATGGTGAATTGCGACTGACCTTCCTGGGCAACACCTGTCCAAACTTTTGTCCGTGCAACTTCCCAGAAATTTTCACTTCCTGCCGTAACCCCAAGTTTGGGTAAAACCGCAATGGCAGCCGCCACAAAAATCAAAAACATCCACGGCGCCGATACCTTGGCAAATCGTGCAAGAGCATCAAAACCCAGGATGGCCATCATCGTGATCACTGCACCTACCCCGAAAACAGTGAGAACCCAGCCGAGACTGTTCGGGTAAAGATCCTGAAGCTCAGGCATTCTGATATCAAAAGGAATTCCTACCGCGGTAGCAGAAACTGCAACCATAGCCCCGGCAAGAAAACAGAACATCAGGGCATTAACGATATTATAAATAAAAACCAGAGATGACCCTGTAATCCTTTTTAATTGCCAGTACAATGAAAGCCTCAATTTTACTGCTATGGGAGCGGTAAGAAAGGCCCAGCTGAGTACGGCAAGCACATTCCCGATTAATCCTCCGATAAACATGTCCTTTACCGAAACTCCATGGGCTACAAAAAGCATCCCAATTACAAACTCAGTTCCGGCAACATGCTCACCTGCGTACATCCCAAGGAAGTTCCCGATTCCCTGAAGCTTATTTTTCGTTACAGGTTCCCTGTCGAATTCATAGAGCTGATCCAGCTTTTGAGCAATTGTCTTAGCCATAATTTAGTAGTCGTTAATTAGGTTTTTTATCCGATAGTCTACAATGTTACTATTTTTTTCTCAATTTTTTTCCTTAAACCCATTCAATTCCCGGCTTCAGTAGCATTCCATGTTAAAAAAACATGAAGGCCAGCAATTTACATTAATAATTTAATTCTGTTTTTCCAGGCTTTTATTCCTTCTTATTTCCTTTGAACCTGAAAATACTCTCCATGCCTTCCGGAAACCTGATTTCAAAGGTTCTAATATCCATCCCTGCAATGCAAATGGGTTGAAGGTTAGCATCAATAAAATGAAATTTACACTGTGGTCCGGTAGTCAAAAACTTCCTTCAATCCCCTTGCTTTACTGATATTAAATAAAGTCCATGGAAAGGAATAAATCTATTTACTAAGTGAAATTCTTTAGTATTTTTGAGTTGATTAACTAGCAATACCATCAATTTCGTCAATACTATCGGGCAACGACAGTGAGATCGAAACATTAAACACTCATTATCAATAAATATCATTGTTCATGCAGAAAACATTTTCGGTAATCATATTATTCTTTCTAAGCTTATCACTTTGCGCTCAGCAGATTCCTGCCCACAATTTTACCTATCTGCTAATAGACAGCAGTCGGACAAAATGGGGAGATTACGCTGAACCCGGTTGGCTCAGATATTTTGGACTTAGCTTTCAGGATGTGGATCAGGATGGCCTGACCGATATAGTGAGTGGAAGGTTTGTTTACCACAATCCCGGCGGACTCCTTTACGGCCCCTGGCCGAGAGCGGATATCGGCATCAATGCCGATGCCATGGTATCTTTGGATGTGGATAACGATCTTAATGCAGATTTTATCGCCCAGGCACTGCCTAATGTGTATTGGTTTGAAGCCGACTCCGAAAATCCCAAAACCTGGAAACACCGGCATATTGGCACCCTGCCGGCAACAGGACATATTAATGGACAGGGCTATGGTAAAGCCGATATTTTTAAAGGGGGAAAGGAAGAAATTCTTATGACCGCTTCCGGTGGGGTATACTGTTTTGAAATACCTCAAAATACCTCCATTCCGGAATGGAAAAAATATCATCTTGTCCATACCAATTCGGACGAAGGATTCGCTTGTGCTGATATGGACAGCGATGGTGATCTGGATATCATTGCAGGGAGTTCAAAAACGGATGGAGAACATGCCACAATTCTCTCCTGGTATGAAAATCCCGGAAAGAAAAAAGGAAACTGGGTAGCCCATTTTATTGGTCATACTATAAATGCCATCGATCGGGTCAAAGCAGAAGATCTGAACGGAGACGGGCTTATTGATGTTGCCGTGGCTGAAGAACAATACCCTCCTCAAGGTCCTACGGCTTTTCTGTTTTGGTATGAACAAAAGGCCGGAGAGATATTTGAGCGGCATACCGTGGTTGAACAATGGTCACTTCATAATCTGGATATTGCTGATATGGATCTTGACGGAGACCCGGACCTCATTACCAGTGAGCATAAAGGAGACAATCCTAAACTTCAAATCTGGGAAAATGATGGCTTAGGAAATTTTACTGAAATACTAGTGGATCAGGGGAAAGAAAGTCACCTTGGCACCCAGGTGGTTGATCTTGACAACGATGGTGACCTGGATATTGTAAGTACTTCCTGGGATTTCTACCATTTTTTACACGCCTGGAGAAACGATGCCATCCAAATGGATGTTGAAGATCGTTACTGGCAAAAAGTTTCCAACCTTGATTTCGATTTTCCAATAACCAAAACCGGATCGCAAGTTGCCAGCATTATTGCGGATCTGGATAAGGACGGGGTCAACGATTTCATTATCACCGGTTATACAGGGATGGAATGGTATAAAATCAATAAAAAAGGTAATAAGTGGTCCGCAAATCCTGAAATAAGCTGGGATCAATTCCTGATTGACCCGGGAATCGATGTCCATATTGAAGCCGGAGGTGTTGCTTACGATATTGATAATGATGATGATCTGGATATACTCATGGGTGGAGGCGGAAAATCCAACCAGGTTTGGTGGTGGGAAAATCCTTGGCCCGATTATAGTCCGGAGAGAAGATGGAATCGACACCTGATAAAATCAGAAGGCCAAAACCAACATCACGATCAAATCATAGATGACTTTGATGGCGACGGAAAAGGGGAATTATTCTTCTGGAACCAGGGAGCCAGGAAATTATTTGTCAGTGATATCCCCTTTAATCCAAGAAAACAGGAAAACTGGTTGCTGTCGGAGGTCTTTTCCTGGGAAGGGGCTGGTTTTGAAGGATTTGCCTCTGCTGATGTAAATCTGGACGGGGTCAAGGACTTGATTGGTGGCGGATACTGGTTCGAGTATGATAAACGGGAAGGCTATGTTCCTCATAAAATCGATGATTACCCCACTTCCCGATCAGCAGCCGGGGACCTGATCAAAGGGGGAATGCCTGAAATCCTTATTGGTTCTGGTGATCTCACCGGCCCTCTCAATATGTATTTTTTTCAAAATGGGAAATGGGAAAAGAAAAACCTGGTTAGAGAGTTAAAGAACGGGCATACTCTGCAAATTGCAGACTTTAATGAGGATGGAAACCTGGATATTTATACCGCCGAAATGCACACACCGGGAGCTGGAGATGGTGCCAGACAAATCCTATTATACGGAGATGGAAATGGTAACTTCAGACTATCCAGATTAAGTACCGGAAGCGGAACTCATGAGGGCAAGGTGGGTGATCTCGATGGTGATGGGGATATTGACATCCTGCAAAAAGATTTCAACCGGGAAAGAAGAGTGAATATCTGGCTTAATAAGGGTGCTTTCACCGGAGAAAACAAGGTGGTGATCTCCGAGGTCTTCTATAAAGGGAGTAAGCATTATAAAATATCCACGGAACACGCAGTATATTTTCTGCAGCAATCTTCCGGGGGCCTTTCATCCATGGTTGACAGAGCAGGAAATGACTGGATACAATGGTCAGAAAGTGGAAATGTTTCTGTTCCTGAATCGGCCGGAAGCGATTTCCGGGGGCTTCCAAACATGATACACGGAGCTGATTACGATAATGGAGCAGGGCATCCCGGATTTGAGGTGGTTTCCTCTTCCAAGATCCTCAATGACCATGAGATCCTTTTTAAAAGTACTTCCGGTTTGTTTGTCTGGAAATGGTCCTTTTTTCCTCGCTTTGCAAAGATTGACATACTTAAGGCAGCTGAGGACCTAAACTACTGGTTCCTTTATGAAGGGCCCATTGGAGGAAACTATAACCCCTTTACCAAATATTGGGGTACGAATAAAGGCATGCAAGAGATAATTCCAGATTTCCTTTCTGGCGAAACGGTCCAGGATACATGGAACTGGGTATATATCGGAGACCGAAACCAGAAAAGGGTTTTCTTTGCAGCCCATCTGGAAAAAGATGAAAAAGAAGATGTATTTGGGTTTATGGGGGCCTCTGCCGACAAGCTGCATGCCACAGATGGTATGCTGGTATTTGGGTTTGGCAGGAATAAAAAAACAAAAGCCCTTCTCAATGGACAGAACAGTTTTATTGTCGGATTTTATGAAAATAAGATTGAGACCTTGGAAAAACACAAGGAAATTAGTGTATACCTTAACTCTTTGATAAATGAGTAAAATCAACCCTTTTCTGGTTTTAATTATTGTGCTCTCCTTGATCTATGGAGCTGATTTTCTTTTAGGTTCCTACTTCAACAAGAGACAGATAAATTCATTCCGAACTTCCCATTATCTTACCCATCATGGAATACTGCCTTCGGAAAAAGGGCTAGCCTCCTGGGCTTACATAAAATACCCCTTTTATTCCAATTCAATCGGGGGAAGAGATACGGCGATACGGAAAGTCAGCAATGCTCCGCGAAACAAAAGATTGATTATTATTGGAGATAGTCATTCCGAAGGAGTGGGAGTCTGGGTTCACAACACCTTTCCATTTATTATTCAGGAAATGGCCCAAAAAGACATTGAAATTCTTAATGCTTCTGCCGTAAGCTTTTCTCCCAAATTATATTATTACCGTATCCTGGATCTGATTCGGAATTACGGAATTAAAACGGATGGGGTACATGTTATGCTTGACCTTTCCGATATTCAAAATGAAATCGTATATGGATCCTTTGAACCGGATAGCTCTCCAAAAAAAAGAAAAATCCAAAAAATGCATGAATTCCATTTGAAACATTCCTTTGTTTATTTCAGGATTCAAAATATAGTGAGAAAATTGCGAATGAAACGTTTTATTGAGATCACTAAAAACTTTGAAGAATACTCGGAAAATACAAGGATGAATGATGCACTGGAGATGTACTCCGGATTCTTCGATCAATTTGAAGACGAAATTCTCGCTGCCGATCCTAACTTCCATAAAGTTGGGGAATGGCTCTACAGACCCGAATACAAAACACTTATCGACTCTTCTTTAAACTCTTCCCGCCATTATATCTCTCTTCTAAAGGACCTCTGTGACGAAAATCAGATCAATCTCAGTCTTTCCGTACACCCCTGGGATATTCAGATCTCCAGGCAGGACACTTCCGATTTTTGGGTTGAAAGCTGGAGAGATTTCTGCCAAAAAATGGATATTGGTTTCTTAAATCTTTATCCGGCCTTTATCAACCCCCCAATTCCGGCCAGCCTGGGCAATGACTTCTTCATTCCCGGCGATAACCACTGGAACGAAAAAGGCCACAGGATTGTAGCCCTCCAGATGGGTGAATTTCTGGGACTTAAATAACAAAAGGGCGACCCAGCGGGACACCCTTTCAGTAATGATTTATCTTATCGTTAATAGGTAATCACAGTTAACACATAAGTATCAATCGGATCAGATCCATCGTAAACCACTATGTTGAAGGTTTCCGAAGGAGGATCGTTGGATTCATTTACGCTGTAATCAAAAGGAGTAACTCCGCTTTCGAGTGCAGTGGGAGTTTCGGTTCCCGTCTTCTTAATTTCAACCGTAAAATCTGTGATCCCGGTAAAAGTAGCAACAATGGAAGTAAGATCCAGATTCTTGGGAACTTCCATCGTAATTGCCCGTGTTTCAAAATCAACATCTGCATAGAATACAGGATTCAAAGGAGTAATTGTTCCTCCGTCATCCACCCCGGTGAAAGCAAAAGTATCGATTCTTTCCTTGGCATAGTATTCCAGCATATATTCAACGGTTGAAAGATCCTCGGCTGTTACAAGAATGGTAGTATCTGCGATGAGGCTCACATCTTCTTCATCCTCGCTGATCTCTTCTCCGTCAAATTCGGCTATGGCTCCGTCAGAAACTACGGCTTCCAGGCCAACCTTTTCAATGTTATCACCCTGATAATACTCAATGAGAACAGTTTTGGCGCCTTCATTAATGGTAAAACTGCCTGCAAAATCGGAAGAAGACAGGGAGAATAATGTTTTCTCCGAGCTGGGATCCCGATAAATAAACTTGGCAGTATAGGTCTTGGTATCCCCGTTGGGGGCAATAACCTCATACACCAAGGGACGACCTTCATCATCCCCGGGATTGACCGGTGAAAAGTCATGCCGGTTACGGGCATCTTCCTGCAACACACCATCAACATATACCTCCGCTCCGGAGCTGGCTGTCCTGAATCTGACTCTTGCATTGGAGAAATCTTCCAGTTTGTTAGCATAGAAAAGGATCTCATCATCGGGGGTAATGGTTCCTTCCCGGCGATCCACTTCCATAGAAATTAACTCTGCCCTGTTATCAACCACATTCACCATTAATGTGTAAACATCGGATTCATAAT
>CAZNFR010000011.1:0-6410 GCA_964572225.1 uncultured Bacteroidaceae bacterium | reverse complement strand
TCCGCCCAGTTTCCTGAACTGGATGCAATTAGGGTAAGCTGGTATTCCCCGCCGTTGGAATAGGTTATCCCGAGTGAATCGGTGTCAGCCTGGATGGATTCACCTGTTCTTGTGGGATCATCAGGATCATAGGTAGTGCTTGTAGTTAAACCTCTGAAAAGAGTAAAAAATTCTCCCGAAGTTCCTTCCATATAGATGTAAAAGGTTTCCCCGGCGAAGGCGATATTATCGGCCAGGTTTGTTTTAAAATCTGCGTTTACCTCCTTGGGTGGCTCCTGATTACAGGCTCCCAGAACCAGGATAAATGCAAACAGAATGATTACTAAATTTCTCATAGTTAATTGTTGTTTAATTGGTTTTTTACCATCCCGGGTTTTGTACATACAATCCCTGGTTTATGTTAATTTCGCTTAAAGGCAGGGGAAGATACTCATTTTTACCCACCTGGAAAATATTCTTCCCATCAAATATCTCAATCCAGTCAATCCCCCATTCCGGATCAAAACTCCACCGTATCAGGTCGAGGAAGCGATGACCTTCTGTGGCCAGTTCAACATCCCTTTCATGGATAATGGCATCAATGGTAAGGGCCGGAACATCGGGCATATCCATTCTCCTCCTAACATCATTAAGTGCCTCAAGACCCTGACCATCATCCCCCAACAGGAATTTCACCTCAGCATACATCAATAACACATCGGCATAACGTATCATATCCCTGTTAACAGGAGAATTATCGGGAGCATCCCTTTCATAATAGGCCGGGAAATAATACTTCTTAAGACCCAGTCCGGAGCTGGGGGTGCCAGGAATGAAGAGTCCGCGGCTTTTTGCAATCTCCTTGTTATTAGCACCGGAAAGGTAGGGGGTATTATAATAGTACTCATTTTCAGGTCTGAAATCCATTCTTTCCCCATCCAGATAGCAGGTAGCATAGGCTCTTGGATCCCTGTCAAAGCCCGCCGGAACCCCGTCGGTTTCCCATTCGTACCATAATTTGGGATGGATTTCATGATTTCGGAAGCTGGATACATGCGCTGAGAACCAATGATTATTCAAATGTCCGCTCCATTGCCATGCAGGCAGCCAGCCGTTTTGTATCCTGTCGTCACTGTATTGTATCTCCCAGACCGATTCGGAATTATTTTCACTTTTATAGGTATTACCGCTGGGGCTAAGCATATCCACATAGCTGAAATTGGAAAGGAAGGCATAAATGTAATCTTCCCTTGATTTGGGTTCAAGTGGCTGCATTAAGGCATATTGTCCGCTGTTCATAACCGCTTCAAAAGCATCTCTGGCAAGTTCGAGGTCGGCGATGTCTTCTGCGCTACCCTTTTCACCATTCTTTACATAGTAATGATAATGTTTAAAAAGCATGGCTTTCCCCAACATGGCATTGGCCATTCCACGGGTAACACGCCCAACGTCATCACTTCCGTAAGCATCCGGTAATACGCTAACAGCAAATTGAAGGTCTTCCACAATTTTATCCCAGAACTGAATGGGTTCCCCATTGGTAAAGGTAAAAGCCGGATCGCTGGGCAGATTAAATTCATCATAGAAAACCGGACGATTAAACAAGGTTACAAGGTAAAAGTAATAAGCACCTCTGAGGCCTCTGGCCTCTGCAATATAACGTTGTTTAAGATCTTCATCCAAATCGGGAATATCTGTCTTATTGACATTATCTATAAAGGTTGAGGCCCTCCACAAACCAATATAGAGATCCTGGTAAATGGCCCTCACATCCCCGGTACTGGAATTAATGGCTATCTCATCCAGGTTGGGTGTTTCAAAAAGGATGCGATCCTCAAATGAATTATAGAAGAAATAGTATCTGAGTCCGAACATTCCGCGTCCGGCTAGTCCGTAATATGCGGTATTTATTGCAAATTCCGCATCCTGAGCTGTCTGAAAAAAGGAACTGGTTGCCAGCTGATTCGGGTTCTGGACCTCCAGGAAATCCTCCGAACATGAGTTTCCGATCAACAGAAACAGCAGTAATACCGGAATATATTTCACTAATTTTTTCATGATTAACTAATATTTTAAGAATTAAAATTCAATCTGCATTCCAAAAGTATACACCTTCGGGTTGGGATAACCACCGTTGTCCGTTCCTGAATTTAAAGGAGAGGTGAATGCAGCATTCTCAGGATCTCTTCCTGTATAATCAGTAAAAAGTATGGGATTGGTAGTACTAACATAAACTCTTGCCCGATTGATTCCAACCCTGGAGATCACACTCTGAGGCAGGGAGTAACCCAGCTGAATATCCCTTACCCTCACAAAAGTACCATTTTCAATCCACCAGGTTGATATTCGATCGTTGTCGCTGGTATTATTCGGATCGGCCCTCACATATTCGGTGGTGGGATTTTCCGCTGAATAATAGTTTTCAGTCCACTCGCGTAGTTTATTGTGATTGATATCCTGGTTCACAAAACTGGACAGGGAAGCTTTCTGTGCATGGAAAATCTCATAATTGAACATACCGTTCAGGAACAGAGAAAAATCAAAATTCTTCCAGGAAGCTTCAAAGTTGAATCCGCCAATAAAATCAGGCAGAGACTTACCGATAAGGGTTCGGTCAAGATCCGTGATTAATCCGTCGTTGTTCAGGTCTTTGTAACGGATATCGCCTGGTTGGGGGATGCCTTCGGCCGGTTCGGCATAAAGATAATTGTCTTCCTCATCGAAATCATTGGGTGTGACCAGTCCTTCAGCAACATATCCGAATAAACTACCAATGGTATTGCCTACCCGGGTCCGGGTGTTACTACCCGAAATCTCCCTGTTCTCAGGGATAAACAACACTTCATTTTTAAAGGTGGTTAAATTCAGAGAGGCTGAATATTTAAAATCATTATCGTAATTCTTATACATCAGATTCATTTCGAGTCCGCGGTTTACGATTTCCCCAAGATTGGTAAAGGGTTCAGAACCGTCACCGGATCGGCCGAAGACAATTGACACCGGAACCTGGACAAGAAGGTCTTCCGTATTTTTCCAATAGTATTCAATGGTTGCCTGGACCTTATTGTTAAAGGCATTAAGATCCAGACCAATATTGGTCATTTCAGCAGATTCCCAGCGAATCAATGGATTGGAGAAGGAATAAAAAACATAAGTACCTGTTACCATTTTATTGGGATCTCCGAAAACGGGTGAAAACTGGGTTGGTGGAGTAAGGAAGTCCTCATAAAGGAAATCGCCGATGTCGGAATTACCGGTACGGCCCCATCCTACTCTCAACTTTAACATATTGATCTGTTGTATATTCTGAAGGAAGTCTTCATTGATCTTATAAGCAATGGACGCTGACGGGAAATTACCCCAGCGATTCTCGGGACCAAAACGGGAAACACCGTCTCGGCGGAAGGAACCGGTAAACAGAATCGTGGAGTTATAATCGTAGATAACCCTGGCCAGATAGGATTCCTGTCTGAAAGGAGTGGTTTTGCCTCCGGTCAGGTTTTTCCCGTCTTCCAGAGCCTGACTGAATACATTCAGACTTTCGTAGGGAAAGCCATTTGCAGATCCCTGAATGTTCGCACCTTCATTCATCCTGACCTGATGGACAGCCGTTGCTGTAAGGTTATGCATCCCAAACTGACGCTGTAAAGTCACCTGATTTTCAAGCTGATAGGTGAAACTCTCAGAGAAGTCCTCGGACAATTCGGCCTGCCCGGTACTTCTTACACCCAGATCATATTGGGAGGTCCAGACCTTACTCCTGAATGTACCTCCGGTAACGGAAGCACTGATCCGGTACTGAAACCAGTCAACCGGTTCCAATTCAGCGTAGACATTTCCCAGAAAATTATTACTGTAATTGAAATTTTCCGGGATTCTTCCCTGGGCAACCGGGTTTGTCTTGTCGTTCCCACCTGTATTGTTAATGATTCGGAAGGTGTCCGTACCATTGATGATACCCCCGGGGTATTCCAGAGGAATCTGCGGACCTTCAAACCCTTCTTTATTATCTTCATTGTAAACCTTCATCAGGGGAGAGACGATGTTTGCAGCCCCAAATCCACCTAAACCGTTCTCGGTAATGGTGCGTGTGATGTTAAAGGTTTCTCCCACCTTCAGTATATTTCCAATCTGAAAATCGGAATTGGCTCTTAAGTTATAACGGGCAGCATTATTTGAGATCAGGATACCGGATTCATCGTAAAAGTTTCCGGATAAGCTGAAATTATTGTTTTCACCACCCCCTGAAATCCGTAAATAATGATTCTGTCCGAATCCAGTCTGGGTAATCTCATCCTGCCAGTCTGTACCTTTCTCCCAGCCATTCCCATAATACCATTGCCTGAATTCATCGGTATAGGCAGGTTGAAAAACCCCCTGGGCAGCATTTACCGTATTGTAAAACTCAGCATACTCATCTGCATTCATCAGATCGAGTTTTTCAGGAATCTGGGTGACGCTGAACCAGTTATTATAAACCACATTGGTTCTTCCGGATTGACCTCTTTTGGTAGTGATGATCACAACTCCGTTGGCTCCGTCAGAACCGTAAATTGCGGTCGCAGAAGCATCTTTCAACACCTGAAGACTTTCAATGTCGGCCGGATTTATCGCATTGAGGTTTCCACCAATTACCCCATCAATAACATAAATAGGATCACCTCCCCGGTTTATGGATCCAATCCCCCTGACTTTAATGGAGGCTCCTGAACCGGG
The DNA here is from genome assembly GCA_964572225.1 of uncultured Bacteroidaceae bacterium. Classification (GTDB taxonomy): domain Bacteria; phylum Bacteroidota; class Bacteroidia; order Bacteroidales; genus CAZNFR01. Next base: position 1,715 of record CAZNFR010000011.1, on the reverse strand, counting down.
TTTACCGGTATTGGAAGTCACAATTACCCCGGCTGCGCGACCCTGAAGAGCCTTCTGAAAGTTGGAAGCCGGAACCCGGTTCAGTTCTTCCGGAGTTACCACAGCCACAGAACCGGTCAGATCCGATTTTCTAACGGTACCGTATCCGATTACAACCACATCTTCCAGTTGAGTTGCAGATTCTGAAAGGGTAACGTTAATAACAGTATTCTCTCCCACTGCCCTTTCGATATCCTCATATCCTATATAGGAAAATATCAGAACAGCATCATCGCCTGAAACATTGATGGTATAATTTCCGGAAATATCACTTACGGTACCTATGGTTGTACCCTTAACAAGAACAGTTGCCCCGATCAATGGATCCCCTGTGGTCGCATCTGTGATTGTACCAGTGATCTGCCTTTGGGCAAATAATTGAGGTACACACATTAACCAGAGGAAAACCACCATGGGCAGTTTACTCTTAGTTAATAGTTTTTTCATGTTAGTTAGTTTAATGAATGATTGATTTACGAGAGACAATGTTAACAAAAAAAAATGAAAATCGAATGGGAGGTCACTATTTAAGAGGAATTTTTAGATTTTTTTTTGGGAAACTTGTTGTTTTAAAAAATTTACTATATTTTGGCCTTCGATTCCACAATCGTGGAAATACATTTTTTTATTAATTAATTGTTTTATTAACAACCAACTAAAAATTACAGCTTATGAAAAAATTTAACTTAATTCTTGTTCTTGTGGCGATATCTATTGGTGTTTCTGCACAAGGGCTTTTCACGAATGCATGGTTCAACACAGGTAACTGGCCTGAAACAGGGAATGCTCAATTTATGGCCGAGGTTCCTTACAACAAATTATCCACTACAATCAAAAAAGCGGGATATGCTGTTAACGTTGACGATTTGGATGACATCGGAATTGCAGATATCTGGGATCGTCTGGGTGATGAGCAGTTCATTGCAAAATCCACCGATGCTGCAGGTGGAGATTCCTATGATTTGGATACCGATGGTACTTTCGGTGCATCTTATAAAGCATTCTATGATGATGATTTTCTTTATATTGTGCTAAAGTATATTGATGCCAATAGCATAGTTGATGCCGGTTCCCGTTCGTTTGAAATTGCCTTTCAAACCAGAGAGTATGATCGTTATGAAGCAGGGCACCAGTTAGCTTATCCAGACAGTGGTATTCGAAAAGCAAATGATCAGTATTGTGCCTACATTGAATTAGGTGCAGGTAAGGCTAAATTTGAAGCAGGTGGTGATGAAACAGGTGCTGTAACAGAAAACGTAAGAAACATTGGTGCCAATCCTAACCGCAACCAGAGTTGGGGTTCTGCTCTAGGTGCAGCTGGAACTTATGAAACTAATTGGAGTGTTGATGCCGATAACACTATATGGGCAGTACTCGCAATGTCCTTCGATGATGTTCTGATTTACATGGTTAACGAATGGGGTGCGCAGGAAGAGGCCAACTATGAATCTCTTGATCCTACCGAGAAAGATACCATTGCCTTTGATGTAAAATCAAACAGTCTTGTCGATGGCTTGAAAATGGAGTATTTCTGGAGTTCAGAGCGTAATGACGGGTATAACACCAATTATTATAATGGTTATCTTATCTTTGGCGATGAAACTTTCGTTCCCGTTTCCTATGACAAAATTTCAGCTGATCGCGAAAAATTTGCGTTCATCGTTGACAACAACCTC
>CAZNFR010000010.1:0-62274 GCA_964572225.1 uncultured Bacteroidaceae bacterium | reverse complement strand
GTGCATCTGTCAATTATATTTGCGTTGTTAATGATAACCGATAGTCATATAAAAATAATAAAGGAATTGAACCCTTTAAAGATTGGTAAGTTAAATTTCTATTCTTTCTCAAAATACTTATTTTTAGCCCATGAAAGAGGAAACATGAAACAATACTTAGAACTTCTCGAACATGTTATGGAAAAAGGGACGCGTAAGGAAGACCGGACCGGTACCGGAACCTTAAGTGTCTTTGGATATCAGATGAGATTCAATCTTGAGAAAGGATTTCCCTTACTGACCACCAAAAAACTTCATTTGAAATCCATTATACATGAGCTTCTTTGGTTCCTAAAGGGAGAAACCAATACCCGATATCTTTCAGAGAATGGGGTACGGATCTGGAATGAGTGGGCTGATGATAAAGGCGAATTAGGCCATATTTATGGTTATCAGTGGAGGTCATGGCCCGATTATATGGGAGGCAATATTGATCAGATCTCTGCCGTAATAAGAAATATAACTAAAAATCCGGATTCGCGAAGGCATATCGTAAGTGCATGGAATGTAGCAGATCTGGATAATATGGCCCTTCCACCCTGCCATATTCTGTTTCAATTTTACGTGGCCAATGGAAAACTGTCCTGCCAGCTTTACCAGAGAAGTGCAGACATATTTCTGGGTGTGCCCTTCAACATTGCATCTTATTCCCTATTATTGATGATGGTGGCAAGGGAAACCGGCCTTGAACCCGGTGAATTTATCCACACTCTGGGTGACGCCCATATTTATCTTAATCATCTTGAGCAGGTCAGGTTACAACTAAGCCGGGAACCAAGAGCCCTGCCTTCCATGTTCTTAAATCCTGAAGTGAAAAAAGTATTGGATTTCACATATAATGATTTCATTCTGGAGAATTACGATCCTTATCCACATATTAAAGGGGAAATATCGGTCTGATTCCTATGCGAACACCTGTAAATAAAAACATTTCCATAATCGTCGCAGTTGCCGAAAATAATGCCATTGGCCTTAATAATAAGCTTTTATGGCATATTTCCGATGATCTTAAACGATTTCGTAAGATCACGATGGGTAATACCATTATCATGGGAAGAAAAACTTTTGAGTCCCTGCCCAATGGGCCCTTACCCGGAAGAAAAAATGTAGTCATTAGTGATTGGCTCGGAGAAAAATTTGAGAATTGCGAAATGGCTTATTCCATTGAAGAAGCTTTGGCAAGTATTGATGATCATGAGGAGGCGTTCGTCATTGGAGGAGGAATGGTATATAAACAGTTTATTCCCCATGCGCGTAAGATATTTCTCACCCGGGTTCATAGTTCTTTTGTTGCCGATACTTTCTTTCCGGAGATCAATTATGATGAATGGAATGAGATTCACCGGGAAAGATTTCCGGCAGGTGATGGAAATGACTTCGCTCACTCATTTATCATCTATGAAAGAAAATAGTATCTTAGGTTCCGGATTTTTATTTACAATAAGATATTCTATTAGCCTTGTCAAAATTACCTGCGAAAAGTTTTAATCTCATTTGTGATGAAATATTCCTTATTTACCATATGAGTCACCCTGTTTCTATTAATCCCATAAACTAAAACTAACGTTATGAAAAAAGTTCTCTTTTCACTGCTAATCATTTTTTTTACCTCGAGTGCCTTCTCTCAGGATGCTGATAAGGTAAGAGGGTACTGGCTTACTGAAAAAGGCACCTCCCAGGTTTGGATTTACCGCGCCAATAACGGTAACTATTATGGTAAGATCGTTTGGCTTGAGGAACCCAATGAGAATGGGGCACCAAAAAAAGATAAGGAAAATCCCGACGAGGAGTTACGTGACAGAACACTTATGGATCTTCTTCTGCTGAAAGGATTTGAATATGATGAAAAAGATAATGAGTGGGAAAACGGAACCATCTATGATCCTGAAAGTGGCAAGACCTATGATTGCTTCATGTGGTTTGAGAATGGAGATTACAATACCCTGAAAATTAAAGGTTTCGTGATGGGAATGAGGTTTATGGGTAGGGAAACAACCTGGACACGCGAGAACGGGAACAGATCCGAATAGATATCGACTTAAAAAAGAAAACGTCATGGGTTTCATATTAAAGAACCATGACGTTTTCTTTATTTTATGGGTGTTATTTTAAGACCACCTTTCCCTGGTATACATGGGTTTGGTCAAGGACCCTGTAAAATACATCCCGCTGTTTAATTGATCTACAGGTATGGACTCATCAGATTTGATGGCCCTTTTCAAAACGAGAGAACCACTTGAATCGTACAATTCCAATAGTATCTGGTTTCCGGAAAATGATTTTCTGAAATGAACATACCGGGAAGCAGGATTCGGATAAACAACTAATTCTCCCATGGAATTATTCAGATCTGTTCCTGCAGGAAAAGGGTTGGTTGACCGGATATAGGAAAATCCACCACCTCCGCCTTCGTCTCCTGAAGTCCATGAGGTGAATTTAATATCAATATATATATCCTTAGGAATTATCTTCAGAACCATATCCTGATCTACTACGGAAGGTGGGTTAACCTCAACTGTCTCAAGGAAATAATGGAAATCCAGGTTTTCAATACCATCTGAGGTTTTTCCGAATGCCCATTCAGTATTACTGGGTACCAAAGAGGAAAAAAAGAATTCTGAACGTTTTGCAATGTTAAAAATACTCTGAGAATCTGCACGGGTAATCCAGACATTCTCAGTAATCCTGTCCTGATTCTCCGCAAGGGTCCAGTCGGCATTATTTTGTTTTGTAAATGTGGTTGCAGGACCGGTCCAGAACTAATCGGAAACAGAGCCTGTGGAAAGGGTATAGCTAAAGCCACCCCCTCCACTTCCTTCCCCGGATGTCTAACTGGTAAATGTTATGTCTAAATAAATAATCTCTTGAATCAGGTAAAGTACCATTGCCGTTCCCACAGAATAGGGAGGTTCGAATCCAACCGCAGGGGCCCATGAATTGAAGTCAAGGGATTCAACTCCATCTGAAATACTTCCAACGGCCCAAAGAGTGCCCACCGGGCTTTCTTCAAGGTCATCGACAAATGCATTAAAAATGGGTCGACTGTTACCACGGGTTAACCAGACCTCTTCTGTAATTCTATCCTGATTCTCTGCCTGAGTTCAGTCTGAATAATTAGACTTGGTAAATAGAATGCTTTCGCCGGTCCAGATATTTTGAGAATAGGATGTATTAAAGGAAAGAATTGCCAGGAGGATCAAAATAAAGGCGGTGTTAAGGTTTCTCATGTTAAAGGATGTGAGTAAGGTTTTGAATTATGATTACAAGATAAGTAAATGACTACCAAAATATTGAATATTATGTTCCAACCATGTTTAATGAATGTTAAATATAGCTTGGATTTAAAACCCGAAAAGAATACCCAGACAATTAGGAATAACGTTCACTTTCGGACACACCTGTTACAAAAGCGTTCAGTTTTAACATGGGTAAAAATTCCAATTCAAGATTATATACAGTTGATTTTTAATATTTTATGATTTTTGGCACGTACTCTGTAATAAAAGCACTGAACTTGAACGACAAAAAATAAGAAGTCATGAAAAACATAGTTTCAACCATAATATTCGCAATCATTTTAGTAGTTGTAGGACCCAATGCATATGCAGATGGAACCAAAGGAAGTAAAAAAGAAAAGAAAGATAAAAAAGCAACTGAAATGATCCTTGATAAATTAGACAGGGAATTGAATCTCGAGAACTGGATGATGGAAGTTTCAGAATTTCTTTCCTCAGAAGCATTTGCTGAAAACGAGATGAACCTCGAGAGCTGGATGATGCATGAAGAGAGCTTTACAAGAGATGAAATGCAGATGGAGGACTGGATGTCAGAAATTATTATCATAGATAACACTTTCACAGAAAGTGATCTTCAGTTGGAAGGTTGGATGATGGAAACCTTTCCAACGGCTGATAGCTTTCAGGAAGAAGAATTAACATTCGAAGCTTGGATGTTTGAAATCAAATAAAGTTTTCTTTTTTAGGTTTAAGTGGTTAGTAAAGAAAGAGTTTACCCATCCCGGGGAAACTCTTTCTTTCATTTTTGCAGGCTGGTATTTAGGGAATTAATCCAGGAAAGGCAAAGAGGCAGTATGTGACTATTTGAATCAGGTTGATAAACCCTTTGGTTTTAGTTAGCTTTGGGTCAAAGAACAGGATAATATGAAGGAAATTGATAACATTCAGCTTGAGTACCTGAAACCGGAAAACTACCTTGAATTAAAGGAAGCTATGGTGGAGTCCTATTCAGGCATGCCGCAAGCCTTTTGGAAAGAAAAACACATTGAAACCCTGATAAATAATTTCCCCGAAGGTCAGGTTTATATAAAGGTTAATAATGAATTTGCGGGTTGTGCCTTATGTATCATTGTCGACTACGAAAAATTTGATAATAAGCATACATACAAGGAGATCACCGGACAATATACATTTAATACTCACAGTTCTGAGGGGGATATTCTTTACGGGATTGACATTTTTATCAGACCTAAATTCAGGGGTCTGAGATTGGGCCGAAGATTATATGATTACCGAAAAGAACTATGTGAGCGTCTGAATCTCAAAGGAATTGTTTTCGGCGGCAGGATTCCGAATTACCACAAATACTCTTCTGAGCTTACACCCAGGGATTACATTGCAAAAGTAAGAAGAAAGGAGATCCATGATCCCGTACTTGATTTTCAGATGTCCAATGATTTTCATCCCACAAGAATACTTAAAGGGTATCTTGAGGGTGATAAGGAGTCTCAGGAGTATGCTGTCCTTCTTAAGTGGGACAATGTCTACTATGAAAAACCATCTACCAGAGCTTCCCTGAAAAAAACTGTGGTCAGACTCGGACTAATCCAATGGCAAATGAGGCTCTATAAGAGCTTTGACGAGGTAATGCAACAAGCAGAGTATTTTATTGATGCTGTCTCGGGTTACCGTGCGGACTTTGCGTTGTTTCCGGAATTTTTCAATGCTCCCCTTATGGCTGAAAATAATCATCTTTCCGAATCCGAGGCTATCCGGGAGCTTGCCAAACATACCACCAATATTGTATCCAGATTTGCTGAGCTGGCTGTTTCCTATAATATAAACATAATAACCGGAAGTATGCCGGAAGTAATAAACGAAAAACTTTTTAACGCTGGATATTTATGTAAGAGAGGAGGGGGAATAGAACGCTTCGAGAAATTGCATGTAACTCCGGATGAAGTAAAGGTCTGGGGCCTACAGGGAGGATCTACCCTGAAAACATACGATACCGATTGTGGGAGAATTGGAATTCTGATTTGTTACGATATTGAGTTCCCGGAGGTTAGCCGTCTTCTATCGGATGAAGGCATGGATATCCTCTTCGTACCTTTTCTGACTGATACCCAGAACGGGTATTCGCGTGTTAGAAACTGTGCCCAGGCAAGAGCCATTGAGAATGAATGTTACGTTGCCATTGCAGGAAGTGTCGGAAACCTGCCCAAAGTCCACAATATGGACATTCAATATGCTCAATCCATGGTTTTTACCCCTTGCGATTTTCAATTCCCAACAAATGGGATCAAAGCTGAAGCTACCCCTAACACAGAAATGATCCTAATTGCGGATGTGGATATTGATCTTCTGAGGGAACTCAACCAATTTGGAAGCGTCAGAAATTTAAAAGACCGAAGATCAGATATATACAAGGTCATGAAAAATAACGGACCTGACATAAATTAATCTTCTTACCCATCCACCCAATTCGCATTATATTCGTTCGGTTTCGGACACAACTGTCTCAAAAGCGACCAATTTTAACACACCTTAACACTCAATTAAACTCATCATATATTATTGATTATGTGTTATTTGTAATTTATGGCACAAGTTATGTAAGAGTTTGAGCAAATACCATAGAATAAAAAATCATGAAAACGATAAAATTTACCTTAACAGCATTAATAATCGCCTTATCCGGCATCAGCTTCAGCTACGCCAGTGGATATACAGATAAAACCGAAAAAGATCTTCATCCGGACATGAGGCTTGAACAATGGATGATGGTTATTGCCGAGTTTGATACAGGTTTTGAAAACGAAATGACTTTCGAATCATGGATGATGTCTCAGGCCAGTTTCATGGAGAGCGAAAACAGATCTGAAGAAGAGATAATGAATTTTGACAAGGAATTACAGTTTGAAGACTGGATGCTTCATTTTTCAGTAATCAATTTTGAGTTTCAGGAAAATGAGTTGCAGTTAGAAACATGGATGACAGAAATAAATTAGGCTTTTAGGTTTATAAATAGTTAGTTACAGAGAAAAAAGGGGGTCGTGAGATCCTCTTTTTTTTTGGGTGGAAGACCGGGTTCGAACCGGCGACCTCTGGAACCACAATCCAGCGCTCTAACCTACTGAGCTACATCCACCATAATACCTCCTGCTCAAACAGGAGTGCAAATTTAACCATTTTTTTTATTCCGCTAAAAATTCATCCTATTTTTTATGAAGGGTTTACCGGCATCTTTTTTTGACCTGATGGAGATACCATTGAATAATCAGAGAGTTGTATGCATTCCCGTAAATCCTCGCTTTCACACCTTCGGATTTTAGGTCCAAAACCAGGTAGTCGGTGATTTCCTTATAGAACAGAAGGTCCTTTTTGGATATAAAAGTCCGGTTGATTGCTTCGGGCAGATTTTCTTTTATTCTCGATCTGATTTTTAACTTTCTGAGGTCTCTTTCATCTGCCTGCAGTTCATCTGTAAAGTTCAGATTGAAAGGCGCAAAGAACTCATTTGTCAGAATATCATCATAAAGATATTTATGAATTTTCGCATGCAAAGGTAAAAAGCGAAAGAACTCTACCAGATTTCTGTCCCAATAAGGAAGGCGGTATTGATATCCAAACCAGGTATAGGTAGATACCGAGTTAAAATTAAATTTCGCCAGTTTTTCCTTGAAGTCCCAGTCTTCATGAATGGAATAGGCAAAATCACCCTGCCGTAAAAATTTCTCCTGAAGGCTTTTCTGAACTCTTTCGAGAATACGAGAAGCATCTTTCCCCCCGGGTTTTTTGTAGCAGTACTTTACTCTGTAGATTCGGTCGGCAAGATCTGCAACTGATTCTTCCATACTGAGATTTCCGTGTTTGTTCAGCTGACTTCCACCAAGAAAATCACCACTATGGCCGGGTATAAATATGGAGTCTGCAGGTATAATATTCCTTTTCTTCATTTCCCTTACTGCAAAAAATTCCTGCATAAAAAACATGGAAACCAAATTTGAGGCATGGCCAAAATATTCTTTGAAATCATCATGATGTATATAATCCCGGATCAACTCATCGGTATATTCCAAAAAATGCCATTCAAATCCAAGTTTGTCTGCAACTTCCTGGGAAACTGGAATCTCGGGACTGGATGCTCTCCCATAGGTGAAACAAATTACTTTCTCATAATTCAATTTTCTGAGGATGGTGGCAATGAGCCGGGAGTCGAATCCACCACTCAGAGGGATAACGGCTGTACGGTTTTTCAGACTTTTCACCAGTCTTTGAAAAGCCTGATCAAAAATCTTAATCCCTGCTGCTTTCAGATCCTTATACTCCTCTTCAGACTCATCATTAACACGGAATGTGTAATAAAACTCTCTGACAATATCTTCCTTAGTGAGCTTGATAATCTGACCGGCCTCAACCTGAAAAATACCTTCCACCAGGGTTTCCCTGCCCGTTACATATCCGGTAGCAAGAAATTCTGTAGAAGCCAGATCATTGAGTTTGTATCCGGTAAGCTCTGCCAACATTTCAGCATTATCGCTTACCACCCAGTCTTTACCAGAAAGTCCATAAAAGAGGGGAATGGATCTGATCATATCGGTAGCTGCAAGGAGATAAGAATCATGATCAATGACAATGGCGAAGCATCCATTGGCGTATTTGACCTTTTCCTTTAGATCGAGATAAGAATGAGTTCCCTTGAAATACTCTAGTAACCCTTCTTCTTCAAAATAGGTGCCGGATCGGTCAAATAAATAGCCTTTGACAGACAATCCATTTTTTCGGACCCAGGGGAAGGCCCTGTTATTTTTTAGCTGAACTTTTTCCATCCAGAACCTCTCTGACCAATTGATGATAACTATCCCGGATAACGCTGGTGGCATAATTGTCAACCACATCTTTCCTGATCTGCAAAGGATCGTATTTATCATAATCAAGATAAACCCTTTCCATGGCATTTGCAAGTTCATCAACATCATCGGGTTTTACAAGTATTCCGTCGGTTTCTTTAACAATGTGGGGAGGCCCCCCTGAATGTGTGGAAATTACGGGGCATCCTGTCGCCATTGCTTCGATAAGCACCACTCCGAATGCTTCAAATCTGCTGGGAAGAACAAATAAATTGGCTAACTGCATTTCTCTTTTGACTTCCTCTCTCGGAACGTATCCATGCAATTTAACCCGGTCCGAAACCCCTTCTTGTTTTGCAATAGCCTTCAGTTTTTTAAAATCTTTTCCTCTTCCTCCGATTCGGAGAAAAAATTCCCGGTCATATTTATGAACAAGCCTGGAAAAAGCTTTAATCAGAATATCAAATCCCTTCACGTATTCCAGAATTCCAAAGGAAATTATAATAAAAGGTTCTATTTCCCTCTTAACCGGGGGAAGTGAGAAAAAATCGGTATCAATAAGATTGGGAATGGTCAGGATCTTGTTCTTTATCCCCGGAGATATTCCGATTAGCTGGTTGTCCAATGCCGGACTTACCGTTACAATCCTGTCGGCTTTAACCAGAGTGGTGCGCAGAAAAGGAAAATACCATTCACGGATCATCTTTTGTGCTGCCTGAACATTTCGTGCAAAACGGCTCCTGTGTTCAATCAGAATGAAAGGAATCCCAAACTCATCCTTAAGGATTGCAGCCACGTAACCTGCCCAGATCGTACTATGTGCAATGATAATATCCGGAGGACCGTTTCTTTCCAGGTACTCATTGTAAATATCAAGATAACGCTTTACCCAGCCTTTTAAGTTGGTTTTTTCCAAAAAGGGCCACTTCAGATAACCTGACCTGTATATTTTCAGTGGACCTTCGATGGACTCCCTGAACTTTCTGGAGGACCTGATCTGATATAGAGAGTGACTTGTAAGCCCCAGGACTCTGTTAACCAAAACATCAACAGTAAAGTCCCCATGATTCAGAGCTTCTGCATGGTCCTTAAAGAACCCTCCTCCATCGGGCAGGTACCATGAAGGCAATACCAGTATTTTTATCCTTTCTTTCTTCAAACTAATCTACTTTCTTAAATCTCAGATCAACCTGGAAAAATGATTCGGGTATTACCGGGCTTTGAAGTCTCCGGCCTTCCAAACTTTGAGGAGTATAAATGGCAGATTTGGTGTGGGCTACATGAAAAAGCCTGTCATGCATTTTCTTGGGCATAGCATCCAGAATCCCCGCAAATACCTCATACCTGGTCTCTTCCGGGGTAATTGCATAATCATGCCATACAACAATGGAATTTTGATGAACCAGATAGGTAAAGACTTTTTCTGTATCATTTTTTACCATGGCATAATGATGAGACCCGTCAATAAAAATAAGATCGAATTTTTTATTCAGGCCGGCAAAGTTAAAACTTTTTGAGTTACCTCTAAGGTGGACCACATTTTTAAGTTTTTTTGAGAAAAAACCCTGCAATTCAATTACTCTTTGATCAACCCCCATTTTCATTAATTCTTCATCTGAAAGGTTTAAGGTAAAACACTCTTTCGACACCTCTGCCACATTGCTAACACTTTCTCCCCTCCAGGTTCCTATTTCAAAATAGCTACAGTGCTCAAATTTTCCAGCCAGTACTTTCAGCAAAAGAATGTCTGTTACCAGGGAACCCCCATCCAGAAAAGTAAAGAGCGATAATTTGTCCTGCAAATTATCACCGGCAAGCTGATCAAAATTAATAACAGGCAATGAAGTCAGCGAAGGGTAATGATCCTCAACATATTTTTCCCATTCATCCTTATCCTGCAGAACATGGTTGAGGAGCCAGGGATTTCTTACAATCTTTGACAGAGCTTTAAGTGCAGTAGTATATTTATTCACGATGTATTTGATTCTTTAAATTGATTATCGGCTGAAACAGACAAATGTATATACCAGTAAAGGTTATATGCAACTAAAAGCCCGCTTACTCCGCTAAAGAGCAGGATTGAAAGGTCTATACTGTTCAACCTTATTCCTATCAAAAGTGCCATTAGCCTCAGAACAAATTTAGCAATATCTATCCACATGGCTTTTTGCTGTCGTTTGAGCATATCAGGAATAAATGAAAGCGGGGAGGAAAGAAAAACCAGGAATAACCAGGGTAAGAGATAACGCATATATACCCCAGCCTGTGTCCATTCATCCCCGCCAATGATTCGGAATCCCAGTGGAGCCAAGATTCCGGCAAGAATAAAGGGTATTATTGCCAGGAAAAAAAGTCTGAATACCAACTTTTTTATTTCTGTTGTGACTTTGAGATTTTTGTTATAATTTGAAATTACCCGTTGAGAAAGAACCTGGGTAAATGAACTGGTAAGAATGTTCAGCGGCCGGTTTATCATCATCATACCGAGGGAATAAAGTCCGACTTCCGTTGCTGAGAAAGCGGAACTAAAAAGGAATATTGGAAGTGAAGTGGAAAAGTTATTGATCACATAATGGATTAGATTAAAGCGGGGAAATAGATGATACTTTTTTGCCACACTCCGTATTTCTTTCCATTTGATAGCTTTAAAAACAGGAATGTCTTTCACTAAAATGGATCTGATAAAGACTGCATTTCCGGCTACCTGTCCTGCAATCGCCCCGGCAACCAGTCCGCCTCCCGAATTAAACATATTGACAGATGCCAATTTGACAGTAGAATTCACCAGGGACTGTGAAAGATTTGCACCGGCAATTATACGGTATTTTTTTCTTCGATTCGACCAGGTTTGAATTGCCTGGGAGCTGGAGGTAAGAAAGGTGGATAAGGGCACCAGGTAAAGCCAGGATTCCAGGTTTTCGTTTCCCAGAAACGATGCCAGAAACTCTGAAAAGAACAAAGTGACCAGGAGTAAAATCAAGGAAAAACCCATGCCAATAAGTAAAGTGAGGAGGGTAAGGGCTCCTGCCTGGGTCCGGGAGCCTGGCATCATTATAGCAAGATCATATTTTGCGGTGGCAATAATTCCTGTTACGGATATTATGGATAGGTATAATGCCAGTAGTCCGTGTTCGGCCGGAGTATAAATGCGGATCAGAATAAAATATACCAGAAAAGCGATTGCCTGGGATAGGGTTGAAGCAGAGACCAGTGTCAATACATTCCTTACGAACTCTTTATTTATAAGACCCTTAAAATTAAAATTCATGATCAGGCGGCTTCAAGTTGTACAAAAAAACAAAATATATTCGTTCTTCATTTAGTTTAAACCAAAAAATGTTTGATTCCCTCTGCTTGCCAATTTTACTGTTAAAAAGCAGTGGTATGCAATTTGACAGGTATAGGTAATATGAATTATCCTATATTTGAAACATAAACTTTTAACAATGAACATTAGCAGATCAGCAAACCCGGTTTTAAATAATAGCATCTTTTCCAGGGTTTCGACAGATTCCGGGAGCGGAGTGATGACGATTCGGGGAACGGTAAACAAAGTTTTTTTAATGCTCTTGCTGGTAGTTGTAGCGGCATCCTATACCTGGAGCTTTATGGGTGAAGGAAATACTGCCGCCCTTCAGACCTACATGCTTGTAGGGGGGATTGGGGGATTTATAACTGCACTGGTAACGGTTTTCAGGATGAATCTTTCTCCTTATACTGCTCCAATATATGCTGTATTGCAGGGGCTATTCCTGGGCGGAATTTCTGCCGTTTTTAATGCACAATATCCTGGGATCGTGGTCAATGCGGTGGCGCTTACCTTCGGAACTACCTTTGCCTTATTATTTATTTACCGTACAGGTATGATTAAAGTAACCCAAAAATTTCGTTTGGGTGTTTTTGCGGCAACGGGTGGAATTGCACTGGTATATCTGATGTCTTTTGTATTATCTCTTTTCGGAATTAATATTGGTTTTATTCACAGCAATGGCCCGGTGGGCATATTGATCAGCCTGGTAGTAATTGTCGTTGCAGCCTTGAATCTCATTCTGGATTTTGATTTTATCGAAAGAGGCTCCCAATCGGGTGCACCAAAATATATGGAATGGTACGGTGCCTTTGGATTGATGGTAACCCTAATCTGGTTATATATCGAATTCCTTAGGCTTCTATCCAAGCTTTCCAGCAGGAATTAAGAAGCATACTGAATGACAGATCTGGAGAAATATTTTGCCAAGTTCAGAGAAAACATAATTGGGATTGATTCTCAATTTAATACTCCCTTTGGTACAAAAAGAATTCTCTATGCAGACTGGATCGCTTCAGGGCGTCTGTATAAACCTATTGAAGAAAAGCTGACTCATGAATTTGGCCCTTTTGTGGCAAATACACACACAGAGACCAGTACTACCGGAAGCCTGATGACCTTAAGTTATCAGTATGCACATCAATACATTAAAAAACATGTAAATGCAAGTAAAAGCGATGTGATCATTACTGCCGGTTTCGGAATGACCTCTGTTGTGAATAAATTTCAGAGAATCTTGAGCCTGAAAGGATGTGGCAGTCATTTTAACCGCGACTGCATGAAAAAGAAAAACAGACCTGTGGTTTTTGTAACCCACATGGAGCATCATTCCAATCATACTTCATGGTATGAAACTCTGGCAGATGTGGTGGTTTTGAAACCCGATAAAAACTTACATGTTGATCCGGAAAATCTGGAAAAAGAACTTTCAAAATATAAAGACCGGGAGTTTAAGATAGGATCGTTTACGGCCTGCTCAAATGTTACCGGCATTCGAACCCCTTACCACAGGCTGGCCCGGATTATGCATGAGCATGGGGGATTATGTTTTGTGGATTTTGCAGCCTCAGCTCCTTATGAGGACATCAATATGAATCCGGATGATCCCATGGAAAAGCTGGATGCGATTTTTTTCTCACCTCACAAGTTTTTGGGAGGCCCCGGATCCTCCGGAGTGCTTATCTTTGATTCGGCCATGTATAATTCACCTGTGCCTGATAATCCGGGAGGCGGAACGGTAGATTGGACAAATGCGTGGGGAAAATACAAATATGTGGATGATATTGAGGCAAGAGAAGATGGGGGTACACCCGGATTTCTGGAAGCGATTAAGGCAGCACTTGCGATTGAGCTAAAAGAAAAGATGGGCGTCCAGAATATCCTTTCAAGGGAAAAGGAGTTATTAAGTATTGCCTTTCGTGAACTCAGATCCATTAAAGGAATAAAGATCCTTGCCGACGAAACGGAAGAAAGACTGGGTGTTATTTCGTTTTACCACAAAAACATTCATTTCAACCTAATGGTCAAATTTCTGAATGACCGATACGGAATACAGGTAAGAGGGGGCTGTGCATGTGCAGGAACCTATGGCCATTTCCTTCTCCAGGTTAGTTATGAAAAATCAAGGTATATAACCGATTTGATAAACCATGGAGATCTTT
Organism: uncultured Bacteroidaceae bacterium; assembly: GCA_964572225.1. GTDB lineage: Bacteria > Bacteroidota > Bacteroidia > Bacteroidales > CAZNFR01. The sequence goes on along the minus strand of CAZNFR010000010.1, from coordinate 48,677 downwards.
CCCAAAAACCAGGTTGGGTACGATGGTCCCTGCATCCTACCATGACTGAACAGGAAGTGTATTATTTCACTTCAGCGGTAAAAGAAATAGTTCAGAATTACCAGGAATGGTCCAAAGAATATGTATATTTAAGTAGGAAAAATGAATTTATTCATCAAAGCCTGCAGGAATCAGACATTGACAGGCAAATAATCAGACGGTGGTTTACATTATCTTAAACCCAAACCCATGCACCTAATTGAAGTTACCGATCCAAAAACCGAAAAACTCTTTATATCCGTTCCGAAAATTTTGTATAAAAACGACCCTTTCTGGGTTTGCCCTTTGGATTCAGCTATTCGTGAACAATTCGATCCTGAAAAGAACAAATTCTTCGCAGAGGGTGAGGCCAGGAGATGGGTATTGTTATCAGACCTGAACAAACCCATAGGAAGAATATCTGCATTTTATAACACCCGGAAGGCCAATGCGGAGAAAGTCCCTTCAGGCGGAGCAGGACATTTCGAATGCGTTAACGACCGCCAGGCTGCCTTTATCCTTTTCGACAAGGCAGCGGAATTTCTGAAAGAAAAAGGCTTAATGGCTATGGACGCACCCGTCAATTTTGGGGAAAATGACAGTAATTGGGGCCTTCTTGTAGAAGGTTTCTGTCATCCCGGTTTTGGCATGCCTTACAACTTTCCATACTACAAAGACCTTTTTGAAGATTACGGATTTAAAATTTTCTTTAAACAATATTCCTATCATCTGGACCTGACGAAGCCTTTCCCTGAACGCTTCTGGAAAATTGCAGAATGGGTGAGCAAAAAGCCGGATTACCATTTCCGGCATTTTACCTGGAAAGACAAACAGAAATATATCCGGGATGTTATTCACATTTATAATAATGCCTGGTCTGCTTTTAAAGAGGATTTCACTCCCCTCGATTTCGCCACTGTTCAGGCTGGACTTAAAAAAGCACGCCCAATCCTTGATCCTGAAATGATATGGTTCGCCTACCACAAGGATGAGCCCATCGGGTTTTTCATTATGTTCCCGGATGCCAACCAAATCCTTAAAAAGTTGGATGGACGGCTCACTTTTTGGAATATTTTGAAGTTTCTGTATTTCAAAAAAACCCATAAGGTAACCCGCATCAGAGCACAGGTTGCAGGTATCATTCCAAAATTTCAAAACTCAGGAATTGAATCTGGGATTTTTTGGCATATGAATGAAAAAATGAAATACAAAAAATGGTATAAGGAAATAGAACTCTCCTGGGTGGGGGACTTTAATCCCAGAATGCTGGCTTTATACCAGAATGTAGGCGGAAAAATGGCTAAAATTCATCATACCTGCCGGTTCATGCTCGATCCAACCATACCCTTTGAAAGATTTATGCCCGAAAAAGTTAAAGGAGAAAAATTACCCGAACCTGATAGGGAAAAGGTCTAGGCTCGAACTATATAAATAATTACTCAGGCTGAATAAATTTTCTTTGAATAGTTTTGCTAATTACGTCTTTCTTATATACTTTTGCAGTCCGCAATAAAAAACCTTTTCTTGTTTCAATAAGAATATTGTGGGAGTTTGGTTTAAAGCCTTTTGTATTATTCGAAATACAGGTTTAATTACTGAGGTTTGATTGAATGAGATTATAAAACAAATAAAATGAAGAAAGAAATTCACCCTGATAACTACAGATTAGTTGCATTCAAGGATATGTCCAACGGTTTTACTTTCGTAACCCGATCAACCGCTCCATCCAAAGAAAAAATAAAACTGGACGATGGAAAGGAGTATCCCCTGATCAAACTCGAAATATCATCGGAATCTCATCCTTTCTATACCGGTAAGATGAAGCTGGTAGACACTGCAGGAAGGGTTGACAAATTCATGAACCGCTACAAGAGTCATTTCGACAAAAAGAATAAAAAATAAGGTTTTACTTAAACCTCTTATGAGCTCCGGTAATTGACATTATCGGAGTTTTTTTGTTTATTTTTGAAGAAAAACCTAAATGAACCTTATACTTTTTGATGATTTAACAAGATCAGATCTGCTTCCATTAGCCTTTACCCGGCCTGTTTCCGAAATAAGAATAGGCATCCTGACCCTCAGGGAAAAATGGGAGAAAATTTTAAATACCGAAGCCAGCTGGTTAACTGCAGATTACCTCCAGCCTAAGTTCCCGATGAAAGAATCCGGGGATAACTTTCTGATTAACACTGCTCTCATCCCAGAGGATGTAATGATTAAAAAGATCAAAAGCCTAGAACTGGGGCATGGGCTTCATTTTGAGGGTAGAATGATCGCCTTACGGGCAAATATGCAACAGCTTAAGGAGTTTAATCCCTTTTCCGGTTCTCTCCCGGACCAAATTAAGTTTGAGGATTCAGAAGCCCGCTTTCTTAACCATCCTTGGGAAATTTTCAGTCAAAATGGTCAGGAAATAGAATCAGATTTTGACAGGATTACCCAGGGACGATCTACTGAATACTTAAGCAAAACAAACAAATTGCTTGGAGACCTGATTTTTATTGAGCCCGGAGCCAGGGTGGAAGCCTCGGTCATTAATACTACAACGGGTCCGGTTTACATTGGGAAAGAGACGGAAATCATGGAAGGGTGCATGATACGGGGTCCTTTTGCCATTCTCAACAAAAGTACATTGAAAATGGGGGCAAAAATATATGGTCCCACTACCATCGGGCCGCATTGTAAGGTGGGAGGAGAAGTGAACAACTCTGTATTTCTGGGATATTCAAATAAAGCCCACGACGGATTCCTGGGGAATTCGGTAATTGGTGAGTGGTGCAACCTGGGGGCCGATACCAACAATTCCAACCTCAAAAACAATTATGCCGAGGTAAAACTTTGGAATTATTCCCGGGAGCATTTTGAAAGCACTGGTTTGCAGTTCTGCGGATTAATTATGGGCGACCATTCCAAGTGTGGGATAAATACCATGTTCAACACAGGTACCGTAGTTGGGGTAAACGCCAATATTTATGGTTCTGGTTTTCCGCGTAATTTTATTCCCAGTTTTAGCTGGGGAGGGCCACATGGATTCACTGTTTTTACTCTGAAGAAGGCGTTTGAGGTTGCTGAAAAGGTTATGAGCCGCAGAAATATCGCGTTAAATCAAATTGAAAAAGATATCCTTTCATCGGTTTTTGAGCAAACCCGGAAATACAGGAAGTGAAACCCGGGGATATATCCCAACTTTGGCACAGGAGTTGACCCTTGATAGGCGAAGTATAAAAGGCAATCAATTTGCCATAAGTCGGACTATTTGTCAGTAGATTGATCATTTATGAAAAAAGACGAAAAATTGGAATTCAGAAATTTTTTTTCCGCAGAGAGAGTTGATGAAGAGGCAGAATTCATTCCCATTTTATCCAGTGATGAAACGGATGATTCCATAAGTATAAATGTCCCGGATATTCTACCGATCTTACCCTTAAAGAATACAGTTCTTTTTCCGGGTGTGGTTATTCCCATTACAGTGGGCAGGGAAAAATCTCTGAAACTCATTAATGAGGTTTATCAGAAAAATAAAATACTGGGGGCAATTGCTCAAAAGGATCCGGATCAGGAAGATCCGGATGTTGCAGACCTTTTCCGGAAAGGAACTGTAGCTCAAATACTTAAGATTCTCGAAATGCCTGATGGATCAACTTCGGTTATTATCCAGGGAAAAAAAAGATTTGAGATAGATGAGCTGGTATCGGACAAGCCTTATCTGGTTGCAAGAATTGAAGTATTGGAAGATCTTATGCCCGATAACCGGGATGAATTAAATGCCATCATAGGTTCATTAAAGGACCTTTCGATGAAAATTATCAAACTATCTTCCAATATTCCACCTGAGGCGACATTTGCAGTCAAGAATATCGAAAGTCCGTCTTTCCTTATTAATTTTCTTTCTTCCAATAATGACATGCCCCATGCAGACAAACAAAAATTGCTGGAAATAGATAATTTACGGCAAAGGGGGATCAGATTGCTTGAATACCTTTCCAAGGAAGTACAAATGCTGGAACTAAAAAATGATATACAGTCAAAAGTAAAGCATGACCTTGATCAGCAGCAGCGTGAATACCTTCTTCACCAGCAAATGAAAACCATTCAGGACGAGCTGGGTGGAAATCCCATGGAACAGGAGATAAATGAATATAGAAAAAGGGCAGAAAAAAAGAATTGGAGCAAGGAAGTTGATGGGTATTTCCAGAAGGAACTCGATAAACTTCTTCGCCTAAATCCTGCAACAGGCGAGTATTCTGTGCAGATAAATTATATTCAGACTCTGCTGGATGTGCCCTGGAATGAATATACCAAAGATAATTTCAACCTTAAACGGGCAGAGAAAATCCTGGACAGGGATCACTTCGGTCTTGAGAAGGTAAAAGAGAGAATACTGGAACATCTGGCAGTACTAAAACTAAAAGGGGATATGAAATCTCCGATCCTATGTTTGGTAGGTCCCCCGGGGGTTGGAAAAACATCGCTCGGAAAATCCATCGCTTCGGCATTAAATCGAAAATATGTGCGTGTTTCTCTTGGCGGACTTCATGATGAGGCAGAAATAAGGGGACACAGAAAAACCTATATAGGTGCAATGCCGGGACGAATCATCCAAAATCTTAAAAAAGCCAAATCCGCAAATCCGGTTTTTGTTCTGGATGAGATTGATAAGGTTGGACGCGACCTCCATGGGGATCCAGCTTCGGCTCTGCTGGAGGTTTTAGATCCGGAACAAAATTCAAATTTTCACGATAATTACCTGGAGCTTGATTTTGACCTGTCCAGAGTTATGTTTGTGGCTACGGCAAATACAACCGGGTCCATCCACCCTGCTCTTCTAGACAGGATGGAGGTAATTGATGTAACCGGATATCTGGTTGAGGAAAAGGTAGAAATTGCAAAAAAACACCTTATCCCTAAACAACTCGAAAATCATGGCCTTAAAAAGTCTCAACTAAAGTTCCCCAAACGCAGCCTTGAAAAGATCGTTGAGTCCTATACACGGGAATCCGGAGTTCGGCAATTGGATAAACAGATTGCAAAAATAGCCAGATCAGTGGCGAAAAAGCTGGCATTCGAAGACAGCTTTCCGGGAAGCATTGATACCAATGCAATTCAGGAAATTCTCGGGGTTCCCAGATTTACCAAAGACAGATATGAAGACAACCAGACAGCCGGAGTTGTGACCGGACTTGCATGGACTGCAGTTGGGGGGGAAATCCTTTTTGTCGAAACAAGTCTAAGTAAAGGAAAAGGAAATCTGACTTTAACGGGTAACCTGGGTGATGTTATGAAAGAATCGGCAGTGATCGCGTTGGAGTATCTGAAATCTCATTCGGGTCTGCTGGCTCTCGAACCCGAAGTTTTCAGCAACTGGAATGTACATATTCACATTCCTGAAGGTGCCATTCCGAAAGACGGACCATCTGCCGGTATTACCATGATCTCTTCCATCGCTTCAGCCTTTACACAAAGAAAAGTCAGGCAAAACCTTGCCATGACCGGTGAAATCACACTTCGGGGTAAACTATTGCCGGTTGGCGGAATCAAGGAAAAAATACTGGCTGCCCGCAGGGCCGGTATCAGGGATATCATAATGTCCAGGGAAAACGAAAAAGATGTATTGGAAATAAAAGACATTTACAGACAAGGTCTGAATTTCCATTATGTGGACAATATTATGCAAGTACTTGAAAAGGCTTTGTTAAAGGAAAAGGTAAAAAAACCCCTTAAAATCAACTAGTATATCTCCGTCCCGTATACCTCCCCCGGGACTAAGAGGGAGGTATTGGGGCGGGGATAATACCATCTCAGATTGAGATGGTTTAACCATCAGGGTTAAGTCTTCAAAATTTCAATGTTTTCTCGAATAGTAGTAAATAAGTCGTTTTCGCTTTGCTTATTTAATTTAAATCAAATTTATAATTCAACTGTGGAATAAAAAAGCAGAAAGGTCGAAAATATATAAAGCCTCACGGATTTTGTATGAATGAAGCCCTCTGGAGTATGAACCGTGGATTAAATCGTATAGATGATTCTGTTTTTTTGATTTAACTAAGGAAATTTACGTATTTTTGATTAACAATCTAAAAACTATGAAAATGGGATCTGCTCTTTTCTGGGGGTTATTATTAATCATCCTTGGTTTAAGCTTTATTTTCAGGATTGTCTTTAACATTGACTTCCCCGTCCTTAAGATATTATTTGCGTTCATTCTGATATTTCTGGGTATCCGATTACTTTTTGGAAGTTTTGGAGGATTCAATATGAAGGGTGGGGAAAATGATGTCGTTTTTGGTGAGAGGCATTACAAAGAATTTAAGGAAGGCAAAGAGTATAATGTTGTCTTTGGTCAGGGAAACTTTGATTTTCGGGATTATCAGCCGGGCATGGACCCTTCACGGATCAAGATTATTACGGTATTTGGGGGATCAGAAATAATAATTCCACGTGAACTTCCGGTAAAGATCAGCGTAGACGCTGCTTTTTCGGGAGCTAATATGCCAAACGGTAATTCTGCGGTTTTTGGTAGTACAGGTTATGAAAGTCCCGGATTTGATCCCTCCCTGCCTCACCTTTACCTTGAGATAGGAGTTGTATTTGGAGGAGTGGATGTAAAACTATATTAAACCGGGGTACACACTCCTTTGCAAGCCCTGTTGGCTGTTTTACTTTTTTTTCGTATTATCGGCCAACGATAAATCAAGGAATGTATGGCAAATTCGCTGGTTAACAGCAAGGCTAACTTTGGCACCATGCCGGTCTTCATGACCACAATCTCGACCATCCTCGGTGCCATATTATTTTTACGATTCGGATATGCGGTGGGTCATCACGGTTTCTTTGGGGCATTAATGATCATTTTCCTCGGGCATCTTGTTACCATCCCGACTGCTATGGCAATTGCTGAAATTGCAACAAATCAAAAGGTACAGGGAGGAGGGGCCTATTATATTATATCCCGTTCCTTTGGTTTAAACATTGGTGCCTCCATAGGCATTGCTCTTTTCCTTTCTCAGGCAATCAGTGTTTCCTTTTATGTTATTGCGTTTGGTGAATCTGCTGAGCCACTTATCGATTGGCTTAACCAACGCTTTGGCATTGCAGAGTTTGATAAAAGGTTCATCAGTATACCTACCATGATTATCCTCTCTGTCCTTATGCTTACGCGGGGAGCAAATATTGGAATGAAGGCCCTTTACGTCGTAGTAGTGATATTATTCACCGCCATCATCTTTGTATTGTTAGGTAACCCCGTAGAAGAAGGGCTTACATTTGAGATCACCAACCGGGTTGATTTTCCTGATCCATTCTTTTATGTTTTTACGATCATTTTTCCAGCTTTTACCGGGCTCGCCGCTGGACTGGGTCTTTCAGGCGATCTTAAGGATCCTTCAAAATCCATACCTACGGGGACTCTATGGGCAACTGTGGTCGGTTTTTTCGTTTATGTGATCATAACCTACAAATTAGCAATCTCTGCATCTCCGGAGGACCTTGCAAATGATCAGCTTATTATGCAAAGAATTGCGATATGGGGACCCATTGTGCCTATTGGACTTGCTGCAGCGTCGATTTCTTCAGCTCTCGGATCCATCATTGTAGCACCCCGCACTCTACAGGCCATTGGTGTGGATGAGATTTTTCCATCAACCTTTATAAACAGATGGCTTGCTAGAGGTAAGCAGAAAGATAATGAGCCTGTTAATTCAGCCTGGATAACCGTAGTAATTGGAATTTTTTTCGTCACCATTGGGGATATTGATTTTGTGGCCCAGATAATATCCATGTTCTTTATGGTTACTTATGGGGCAATATGTCTGATTTCACTGCTGGAACATTTTGCTGCAGATCCTTCTTACAGACCAACCTTTAAGTCGAGATGGTACTTTTCTCTGATAGGTGGAGTACTCTCTATCTGGTTGATATTTAAAATGAATATGCCTTACGCTATCCTGTCACTGGTAATAATGTCCATCATTTATTTTATGGTGACTTCCTACCGCCCTGAAAAAAAGGGATTGGAAAAACTTTTCCGGGGTGTGATATTTCAACTTAGCCGGCAGATCCAGATTTTTGCACAAAGAGCAGATAAAGAAGACCTGGATAAAAGCTGGAGGCCTTTTGCCATCTGTGTCAGCCAGGATACTTTTATTAGAAGGTCGGCCTTCGATCTATTACGATGGATATCCTTTAAATACGGGTTTGGTACCTATATTCATTTTATTAAAGGAGTTCTCTCGGAAAAAACCAACCGGGAATCCAAAGAAGTGTTGGAGAGGTTAATCAACCTGGCTTCCGGTAGTAAAAGCAGGGTGTACCTGGATACCATCATCAGTCCATCCTACACCTCTGCTATTGCGCAGGTAATTCAGCTTTCAGGTATTTCGGGCAAAGGAAACAATCTTATTTTATTTGAATTTTCAAAGTCCCATCCTGAAAGTCTGAACGATGCTCTTAAAACTCATAATCTCTTGCTTTCCACCGGATTTGATATATGCGTTCTTCATACTTCCTTTAAGGGATTTGGGTATAAGCAACAGATCCATATTTGGCTGACGTCAAGCGATTATGAAAATGCAAATCTCATGATTCTGTTGGGCTACATTATTCTCGGCCATCCTGAATGGCGAAACGGATATATTAAAATAAACGCCCTTTACCAAAAAGATGATCTTGCCAGGAAAAGGCAGGATCTGATGGGTCTAATTAAAGAAGGGCGGATCCCGATTTCTCCGGCAAATATAAACCTCATCGCAATGGAGGATACACAATCGAAAACCCAGATAATCAAGGAAAAGTCGGTGGATGCTGATTTGATCATTGTTGGCTTCCGATATGAGCGGATTCGAAATGAAGGATCCAGAATCTTTGAAGGATATGAAAACCTTAGCAATACTCTTTTCGTTTCATGCAATCAGGAAAAAGATATTTCCATTATAGAAAACAGTGAAACTTGATAAAACGTTGAGGGCTGCTTACCTTTACCCCCGAACAAAATCTAATGGAATGGATAAGATTGCAGTATTTCCCGGTTCATTTGACCCTTTCACCATCGGACATTATTCTGTGGTCAACAGGGCCCTTCCGCTTTTTGATAAAATAATTATTGCAATCGGATACAATTCCTCGAAAAAAACCTATCTCAGCCTTGAAAACCGCAAGCGCCTGATCAGGGACGTTTTCCAGGGAAATTCCAAAATTAAGGTAGAACATTACGAAGGACTTACTGTGGATTTTTGTGCCAGGGTAAATGGCAAATATCTGCTTCGGGGGTTAAGAACCTCGGCAGATTTTGAATATGAACGGGCGATCGGTCAGGTTAACAAAGCCATGAGACCTGAACTTGAATCCATATTCCTGCTTACGGCCCCTGAATACACACCGGTCAACTCAACCATCGTCAGGGATATTCTCTTGCACAACGGTAATGCTGACAAATTTCTTCCTCCGGGCATAGATATTAAAAAATACCTTTAACAATGATACGTATCCTGTTTCTTTTCCTGTTTTGGTTCCTGTCTACAGTCCTTCAGGGTCAAAACACAAGGATAAGCGGCCAAATTAACGGTCAAAGCAACCAAATAATAGAGGTATTCCGGTTTGTCGACCCTTTCTTTGATGTCAAAAAAAACCTGGATACGATTAAGACTGACAGCAGCGGCTATTTTTCCATAGATCTTGGAATTAAAAATCAGGATCCTCTTTACTTATCATTTGACCAAAGGCTATATTACTTCTTTCCTGAACCCGGGAAAGAAAACATTGTCCGCATTCCAGGAGGTGAACTTGAGGTTAATACGATGGAATCCCTGGGGCCTGTTCAGACAAGGTGCATCTGCCCTGATTGCCCTGATAATTCTCTCCTTAACGACAAGATCCTTGAGTTTAATGAAGTTTTTGACCCCTTCCATGCAATGCAGGTAGTAAGGTTTTATGACCATGATTTGGGCAGGATCAAATTGGATTCCTTTATGAAAGTAAATGCGATTGAAAATATCCTGCCAGATCAGGAGGACTACTATCAACAATGGATCTATAATAAAATCGGAGTATTGGAATTTATCCTGAGTGATCATAACCTGGATACTCTGATCCACCGGTATATAGTTGAGCAAACGGTTAATTTCCATAATCCTGCCTACAGGGAAGTCTTCAGATTGTTACTCGACAGGTATTTCGACCATCTGAGAAAAAAAGAGTATTTTTCCAATATCTATCCTGAATTCACCCGAATGGACCCACCACAATTCAGGAAATGGGTTAAATCTGACCCGGTACTAAGCAATGACACCCTGTTTGAGATGGTCTATCTAAGGGAGGCTTATCTGGGCTATTTTGCGGGGAGGATTAGCAGGGAATTGTTGATCCGGAAATTATCCATGCTTGAAGAAAATGCCACATACCCTATGGTTAGTGCAATTGTAAAGGAGTTAGATGAAAGGCTATTTAAAATGGAACCTGGTAGGATGGCTCCCTGGTTTAGCCTTGAAGACCAGAAAGGGAACAGGATTACACCTCGATCGGAGGATACTCCCCTTGTCTATATCTCATTCTGTTCCATGAATAGCCTAAATTGTTTGCGCGAATTAAAATATCTGGCGTATCTTCATGAAAAGCACCAAAAATTCCTCAAGATCATAAGTTTCATAGATGGTGGAGACAGACAGGCCATAGGGAAAATGGCAGAAGAAAATGGGTTTGAATGGCACCTGATACCCATGGAGGTTGCAGAAAATTTACACAAAGAATACTTAATAAAAGATTATCCTGTTTTCTTAATTTTAGATCGGGATGGGAGAATCATTCGTAATCCTGCTCCCTCCCCTTCCGCAGACATAGAGAAAATGCTTTTCCTAATCCTCAGGTCTATGGGTGAAGTTTGAAATTATTTACCAGATCCCAGATCAATGGAAAGGTTTCATTGCGGACTTTTTCATAGGCATTTCTGTCCATCCACTCGACCCGGGTAATGTTTTCCTTAAATTGTGGAGTAAAATTCTGATTATCTGGGGCTTGCATTATGAACCAGTGAGTATCTTTAAGAATAAGCTTTCCGTTTAAAAGATAAATATGATAAGTGATTTCACCTGGATACAATACATTTAATGACTTTATTCCGGTTTCTTCCTTTACTTCACGATAAGCACAGTCCTCAGGAGATTCACCCTGGTCAAGTTTCCCTTTTGGCAGGTCCCATAATTCGTTTCGTCTGATAAAAAGGATTTCTTCCTTTTCATTTAAAATGATACCCCCTGCTGCAGTTATTGGTAAAGTTAATTCCTGAAATCTCGTTTTAAGGCTGCTTATATCAGGGCTTACATAGTGTAATTCCCGAATGTCTGAATCGGCCAGAAATGCATCCAGAGCTTCCTTTACCCGCTCCTGAGAGTTACAAACCCAAATTTTTCCATCATCTTTGGGAGAATTTCTGTCGGAATCCGAAAAGAAAACAATTCTGTCCTTAAAAAAAACTTTATACATTTGTTGAGTTTTTTTTTAGCTCTTTATGTAAAAACCTATCTGATTACCCAGGGAAAGGCAGGTTACAAATTATAGTATTAATTAATCACAACTGAATGGATACTGCCCGACAGATCTCCAGATATTTGTTACAAAGTAAGTCAATTAAACTTCAACCATCAAACCCATTTCCCTGGGCATCCGGATGGTTATCCCCAATTTATTGTGATAATAGGAGAACCCTTTCATTTCCGGAGATCAGGGATTATATAAAAAAACAATTCTCTGAGATCATCCTTGCTGAGTTTCCTGATGCAGAGGTGATTGCCGGAGTTGCAACCGGAGCTATTGCCCAGGGTGCACTTGTAGCAGATCAGTTAAATCTGCCCCTCATTTATATCCGTTCTTCCTCCAAGGAGCATGGGTTGCAAAACCGTATTGAAGGTTATCTGGAGGCAGACAGGAAGGTTGTTGTAGTAGAAGATCTGGTTTCCACCGGGGGCAGCAGCCTGAGTGCAGTCAGGGCACTTAGAAATGAAGGGGCGGTTGTTTTGGGCATGACTGCCATTTTTACCTATGGATTCCCTGTAGCTGAAGAAAATTTTAAGCGGGAGGATTGCCGGCTGATATCCCTTGGGAACTACCATGATCTTGTGAATGAAGCGCTTGAATCAGGATACATAACTGAAAAGGAAAGTGCTGTCCTTTTGGAATGGAGAAAGGATCCTGGTAATTGGAAAAAAGAAAATTAATTTATGGCAAAAATTGAAAGCCGAACAGGCAAAATAAACAGTTCAGATAAAAAGGTATTCGATTTCTTATCTGATTTTAATAATTTCGAACATCTTATTCCCTCCGAATCGGTTAAAAACTGGAAATCGGATGGAGAGTCATGTTCTTTCAGTATTGATGGACTTGGGCAGGCCGGATTAAGAATAATCGAAAAAGAGGAGCCGAAGTTAATCAAAATCACTTCTGAAGGTCAGACTCCGGTAGCCATGACAATGTGGATCCAATTAAAACAGGTTGAAGATAACGATACCAGGATTCGCATAACGGTTGACCCTCAGGTAAATATGATGATGATGACCATGGTCAAAAAACCCCTCAAGAACTTTGTGGATATGTTAATTGACCGGGTGGAGACCATGGAATTTTAATTAACGATATTCCACTTCTTTAAATGCATACTTTAATGTTTCTCCCCCGTTTTTAGTTATAATTAGTTTTCCTTCGGCATTTATTCCCTTTATCTTACCCAGGAAAATCCCGGTTGAATCGGAATATTCGGACAAAATATTCAATCGGTATAACCTGCTTAAATAGATCTCATGGGTTTTGAAATAGGCATCGGTTGTCATAGTAGCAGTAAGAAGCTCGATTTCATTCACGAGGTCTCTCCACAGAATTTCCGGATCCGTTTCCAGTCCTTCATTAATAAGGCTGGTGGCTTTTAGAGGAAGATCAGGGAAGCTCGACTGATTTACATTGAGTCCGATGCCTGCGATAACAAGTTGCATCCACTTCCCGGCAATGGTGTTTTCAATAAGGACCCCGCATATTTTTTTTTCCCGAACCATGATATCATTGGGCCATTTTATCTCAGCTTTAAGTCCGAGTTTAAAGAGAAGATTGGATAAGGCAACAGAAATGACCACGAGGACCCGGAAATTTTCTGTGGCCTCCAGTCCTTCCGGATGAAATCCATAGCTGATAAGCAGGTTTAATTCTTTATCGCTGATCCAGCGGTTTTCGGCCTGTCCCCTCCCCTGAGTTTGAAATCCGGCCCTAACCGTAGCTGGGAGTTGAACTTCTTTCTTCAATACCAACTCCCGGATCTTATCGTTGGTGGAATCGACAATTGGAAAAAATCGATATTGCACGGATCTTTCTTTCAATTAACCAAAGATTATGTATACCTCAGATATTAAGTCAAAATGTCAGTTCCATTAAGGATCAGGGTTTCACAATTACGATCAACTAAACTAAACACGACCAAAATCCCATGATCCTAAAAAATCAGGCAGGTTGCTACGAGCTGGCGTTAAAAAAAATGCAACAATCTAACTTTCTGCCAAATATACCTATTATTTTGCGTAACTTTGCAGAAGAGAATTTAATCGAGAATGGTAAAAAAACAAGAATCTTTTGAAGATCCTCTTCTGGACGTTATTATTGAATCCATCAAAAACAAAAAAGGCAAGGAAATTGTTAGTATAAATCTCAAACAGATAGAGAATTCGGTTTGTGATTATTTCGTTATTTGTCACGGAGATTCAACAACACAGGTGAGTGCCATTGTAGAAGAAGTTAAGAAACAAACTCGTGAAGTTTCGAACACTCCGGCTCACCATGTTGAAGGGGTTAAAAACAGTCAGTGGATATTAGTGGATTACGGATACCTGGTAGTTCATGTTTTTCTTCCCGAAACAAGGAATTTTTACCGGATCGAGGACCTGTGGTCCGACGGATTAATTACAAAGTATGAGGATAAACAATAACCAAAATGAACGGAAAACCAGAAGATAAAAAAAACAATAATAATCAGCAGCAGGGACCACAAAAACCAAAATTCGGGGGGTACTGGATTTATATTTTGATTGCTGTTGCGTTTCTCAGCTTACAATTCCTCAATTTTGGAGAAAATGCCGAGGAGATTACATGGTATCAGCTTGAAGAGAAAATAAGACAGGGGGAGGTTACCAAGCTGGTTGTGGTGAACAAGGAAAAGGTGGAAGTATACCTCAAATCCGGAAATGAAGAAGGCGAAGCCCCCACAGGTAATCGGGGTATTGGATTGGGACAGCAAACCCCGGCTTACTATTTCACCATACTATCCCAGGACCGGTTTATAGAGGACCTGAACAAATTAAGGGATGAAGTTCCGCCTGAAAATTATCCAGACTTTAAAACTGAAACCCGTAACAATTACCTGGGAGAACTTCTTTCCTGGGTCATTCCGATTGCATTGCTGGTGGTAATTTGGCTGTTCATATTCAGAAGGATGAGTTCTGGTGCCGGTGGCGGTGCGGCTAATATTTTCAACGTAGGTAAATCAAAGGCTCAGATATTTGACAAGAACACTAATGTCAAAATTGATTTTAAGGATGTTGCAGGTCTTGAAGAAGCCAAGTTGGAGGTAAAAGAAATTGTGGATTTCCTTAAAAACCCAAAAAAATATACGGATCTAGGAGGAAAGATACCCAAAGGCGCTCTTCTTGTAGGGCCTCCGGGAACGGGAAAAACACTGCTTGCAAAGGCTGTTGCCGGAGAAGCGCATGTGCCATTTTTCTCTATATCAGGTTCCGATTTTGTTGAAATGTTCGTGGGAGTCGGTGCATCGAGGGTTCGCGACCTTTTTAAACAGGCCAAAGAAAAAGCTCCCTGTATCGTCTTTATTGATGAGATAGATGCGGTGGGTCGTGCCAGGGGTCGAAGTGCAAATTTTGGTGCAAACGATGAAAGGGAGAATACCCTGAATCAACTCTTAACCGAAATGGATGGGTTTGGCACCAATTCAGGTGTGATCATTCTTGCAGCTACGAACCGGGCCGATGTTCTTGACCGGGCACTTCTCAGGGCTGGTCGTTTTGACAGGCAAATCTCTGTTGAACTTCCGGACCTAAATGAGCGAAAAGAGATTTTCAAGGTTCATATGAGGCCACTGAAAGTGGATAAAAGCATAGATGTCGAATTTCTTTCCAAACAAACTCCAGGTTTTTCGGGAGCTGATATTGCCAATGTGTGTAATGAGTCAGCCCTGATCGCAGCGAGAAGCAACAAAAAAAAAATTGGTAAGCAGGATTTCCTCGATGCCATTGACCGGATCATTGGAGGACTTGAAAAGAAAAACAAGATCATCTCTGCTGACGAAAAAAAGACCATTGCTTACCATGAGGCCGGCCACGCCACCATAAGTTGGTTATTACCGCATGCCAACCCACTTGTTAAGGTGACCATCATCCCCAGAGGGAGAGCTCTGGGAGCTGCCTGGTACCTCCCTGAAGAAAGACAAATTACCACTACCGAACAAATGCTTGATGAGATGTGTGCAATTCTTGGTGGAAGAGCATCGGAGGATATCAATTTCGGTAAAATTTCAACCGGCGCTCTCAATGATCTGGAAAGAGTAACCAAACAGGCTTATGCGATGATCAGCTATTTCGGAATGAGCAATACCATTGGTAATCTGAGCTTTTATGATTCTACAGGCCAATCTGAATACAATTTTACTAAGCCCTACTCAGAAAAGACAGCCGAGCTTATCGACAAGGAAGTAAAAGATATTGTTCAGAAACAATACGAGAGAGCGAAGAAAATACTATCTGAAAATAAAAAAGGGCTTACCGAACTTGCTGAAAAATTACTTGAAAAAGAAGTTATCTTCAGCGAGGACCTTGAAAAAATTTTCGGCTCCCGTAAAGGCAATCGGGAAGAAATAAAACAGGAAACCAAAACAAACCGGAGGACCAGAAGTAAAGCAGCGACGGCAGGTAGCGTTAATAAAGATGAAACTCCTTCCAATCCTGAAAAGGGGATTGAAACTCCGGGGGAAAATCAATCATAACCTCTAAAATGGAAGAAAGGGTTCTGGTATTTTCCACCGAGAAGATACACATTGCCGAGATTGTCAAAAATATGCTTTGGGATAATGAGATACCCGCTTTTTATATCAATAAGAGGGATTCTCTATATCATTTCGGGGAAATTGATTTTTATGTTACCAGGGATGATGTGATAAGGGCAAAATCCCTCATCAGTAAAATGGAATTTTGAAAGAACTGCTAATTAGAACAGCCAGCGGAATTTCCTTTGTTGGTATCGTGATAGGAGCCATCTGGGTCCATCCCCTTTCTCTACTTTTTCTCCTTTCGTTAATTCTTGTCCTGGGACTAAATGAATTCTATAATCTTTGCTATAAATCCGGATACCATCCCTTAAAATTTTTAGGGATCCTGGTTTCACTGGCTTTTCTGATCTTCAATTTTTATGTTATTGCCGGAGTGATCCCTTATAAATACCTCACCCTAAATTTGCTTATTTTTGTGCTGGCTGCCATAGGAATTGTATTCTATTCTCCCCGAAGCCTTCTTCAGACTCTGGCAACCACCCTTACCGGAGTTGTATACATTGCTCTTCCTTTGGTCCTGATATTATTTATTGCCTGGAACTATGGTTCCTATGATCCAGTAATTCTGAGTTCCATATTTGCAATTATCTGGACATACGACAGCCTTGCATACTTAAGCGGAAAACTGGCTGGCAGAACAAAAATGGCAGCCCACATCTCCCCTTCAAAGAGCTGGGAAGGTTTTGGAGGAGGAATTATTCTCACACTATTTCTGGTATGGCTTCTGAGAGACTTACCATTTCTTAATGAGGAGATTCCCTGGCTTTTCTTTTCATTTCTTATCATCCTGAGCGCAACACTGGGTGATATGTTCGAATCGGCTCTAAAACGAATAGCCGGAGTAAAAGACTCAGGAAGCCTCATACCGGGGCATGGGGGCATTCTGGATCGTTTCGATTCTCTTTTCTTTGCCACTCCGATCATCTTTGTATTTTTGTATATTCTAAACTGATAAATTTTCGTGCGAAGTTTGAGGAGGTCCATACCATTCTCAAACATAAGCAAAGCTTCCGTTCTTAAAAGTTGATTCAGAGAGAAATGCCAGAAGGAACCTGCATAAATCATTTATTTCGGAAAAAGTGTGAAACAAGATCTACCATTCATTTATAAAATTCAATTGATGAAAATACATAGGGAAGGCAAAAAAATATTTTATGGGTTTTTAATCCTTTCCACCATTCTGATCACGGGAGGATTATTCCTTTTGAGCTCTTTATTTACCTTGATAATCCTCACTCTCTTCTTAACCCTGATCCTGATTTTTCTTGCCAGGTTTTTTAGGGTTCCGGTAAGAAAATCTCCGGGTCGAATTTCAGATATTATTTCCCCAGCCGATGGAAAAGTAGTTGTGATTGAAGAAGTTGATGAAACAAGCTTTTTAAATCAAAGAATGTTACAGATATCCATATTCATGTCTGTCTGGGATGTACATATTAACTGGTATCCACAGTCAGGAAAGGTTTTACACTCGAAGCATTTTCCAGGTAAATATTTCGTTGCCAGGGTACCAAAGTCTTCACAACTAAATGAACAGCACGTTACAGTTCTGGAAATTCACAACGGAACAAACCTTATAATAAAACAAATTGCCGGTGCAGTTGCCCGAAGGATCATCAATTATGCCCGGATCGGAAATTCATGTACCCTTAATCAGGAAATGGGATTTATCCGTTTTGGTTCAAGGGTAGATGTTCTTATGCCCCTTAGCTACAGACCAGTAGTAAAAAAGGGAGACAGAGTCAAGGGCAAGCAGGATGTTATAGCCATGTTAAAATAACCTGGAACCTTCCCTTTTAACAGCGGGTTAACAAACTAAAGCTTCGAGTGCGCGTATATTTGAACTAAAGAATCACTTAAAACTCTAAACATGAAAAAAATTCTTTCTTTTATCGCAATGATCGCTTTTGTGGCGGCTCTTTCAGTACCGGTTTATGCTAACAGCAGCACTGTAATCGATGAAGAACCTAAAAAAGAACAAGCAGAAAAAAAAGCGGATAAAGCTAAAAAATCGGATAAAAAATCAGATTGCTCCAGCACATGCGCCGAAAAGAAACAAAAATCTTGTGGGGATAAAGACAAAAAGTAATGATTAATGCGTTTGTTTTTGACCGCCTTCCTTTGGGAGGCGGTTTTTTTGTTGTCAGATGGATCATTATTTCTAATTTTGTAGCTCATAAAAATGGAAAATATGATAGACAGAAAAGTTATACAACTGAGTAAAGACGTTCAATGGGTAGGGGTTCTGGATCGCGATATCGTGACCTTCGATATTGTAATGGAGACCAAGCATGGCACCACTTACAATTCCTATTTTATTAACGCAGAAAAAAAAGCTGTCGTCGAAACGGTAAAATCAGGATTCAGGGATATTTATTTCGATAAACTCAGGTCTATAACCGATCTTACTGAAATCGAATACATTATATGCAACCATACTGAGCCGGACCATAGCGGAAATGTGAGTGCACTTCTTGAGCTGGCTCCTCAGGCAACTGTGGTGGGCAGCGGTCAGGCGCTCAACTATCTTTCTGAAATTGTCGGCAAACCTTTCAAATCGATCAAGGTAAAAGATGGTGATTCTCTGGACCTTGGCAATAAAACCCTCAGATTTATCGGGGCTCCTAACCTTCACTGGCCCGATACCATTTACACCTATCTTGAAGAAGATAAGATTCTGTTTACCTGTGATAGCTTTGGGGCACACTATTGCCCTGATCACCTTTTTGATGATGAAGCAGGAGATTTTGACGAAGCATTCACTTACTACTTCAATGTAATTCTGCGTCCTTTCAGCAAGTTTATGCTAAAAGCCATTGAAAAGATAAGAGATTTGGATATCAGCATGATAGCCACAGGACACGGACCTGTACTGAGATCAGACTGGAAAAAATACCTCATGCTTTCAGAGGAATATGCACGTGATTATCTTGCAAATACACAATTAAAAAATAACCGTATCCTGATAGCCTATATTTCTGCTTATGGTTACACAGCTGAAATGGCCGCCCAGATTAGAGATGGTATTTTGGAAACGGGGGATTATCAGGTTGAAATGAAGGATATTGAGACTATTTCTTTAGGGGATCTGGAAGAGGCAATCGTAAGAGCGGATGCCATTATCATAGGTTCCCCAACCATAAATCAAAACACCCTCCTTCCTGTCTACAGGCTTTTCTCTGTAATCAATCCGATCCGGGACAAAGGAAAACTTGCTGCTGCTTTTGGATCCTATGGTTGGAGCGGGGAAGCTGTTGGACTGATCGAAAATCATCTTAAAAACCTAAAACTAAACGTAGCTCTTGAAGGACTTTCAGAGAAATTCTACCCTAGTGATGGAAAAGGGGATAAATTCAGGGAATTTGGAAAGCAATTCGCTGCAAAAATTGCTTCTGGTTCCACAACCCTGAATTAAAATGCATACTTTTTTAAAAGATTGGACGTTTAGCGTATTATCACCATCTTCTTAATTGCCCTTACCCTTCCATAATCGTCGACCAGTCTTACAAAATAAACACCACGTGTAAACCTTTGGGATTCAAATGTTTTCAGAGCCTCATAGCTTTCCCAGGATTCATTGTGAATCATTCTTCCAAGTTTATCATAGATTTCCAGTTTATAAGAGCCTGACTCAAAGCCTGAGAGATAAAGGTTTACTTCAGCATTTGAGGGTACCGGATAAATGGTGAGTTCTACCGGTACAGCTATTCTGTTATCCGAAGAGGTGTTCAAATTGGTTTGATCGTTGGTGGCAACCTGATAAACTTCAAAAGTATTATCGTTTTGAATGAATGCGGTTACTCTTAGATTTTGTACATCCTCCACATCGGCAATATCCCAAACAAACTGATACTGTTCGGACTCTCCCTCCTGCCATGACTTAAAGCTGGCGGTTCCGGCTGCATTTGGCAACATATCCCTCACCACGTTAAGGAAATTGGACTGACCGTTTAGGGTTGATACTCCTTCCAAAAGTTTCTCGAATATCACAACATGAAGAATTCTTTCCTCGGACCCCAGGTCTCTAAGTGCTTCAACGTCAACATTAACGATATACTGTTGACCGGAAATACTGGCATCCACGTCGATCCGGAAAACCGGATCCTCCAGGGCAAGCAGGAGAACATCGTTGTCATCCATTCCTGCGATGGAAATCGGATCATCGTATACCAGGCTTCCTTTAAATCCACCGTCAAGTAGAGTATAGGGTACAGAATTGATCCCATAATAGAGGCTACGGGCATCACTGATAAACTCACTCAATGCATAGAATGGATCCGGACCAGGAAACGCAGTATGGTACTCTAATTTTACCGCATCTCGGAAATTTCTGTTGTACAAAAAATTCACATGGCCATCTGGAACTCTTACACTGGTTTCTGAAGTATTGGTGAAATGTTCGAGCAATACCTGTCGGGTTCGGGTTCCTATGGAGAAATTATCAAATGCAAACCCTTCTCTCAACTGATATTGTGTATTATCCGATCCGAAGATCAGACGAAGACGTACATTCGGGTACCCGATCAACTGATCTGCGTACCGTTTGGCGTTTTTGAAAGTATCCGCCTGCTGGTAGCCTGTCCAACCTATATCCTGTCCGCCAGGCTGTTGAGTGATCTCAAATGAATTAAACCACTCAATTCCCTCGTTGATCGAACCCAGGTTCTGCCAGTTTTCACCATTATCCACGGAATATTGCATCACCACCCCTTCCCAATCGGTTTGGAGACTCCTGAAGATGTCCAGCGATATTACAGGCCTTTCCACACCCCGGAAATCAAAGCATGGTGATATCACCCAGGACTGTTCATCCTTTACAGTTCCAGGAAGATCGGTATACCATGCCTGGGTAGGTTCACCACCATATCCTTCAAAATTGAAATCTCCATACCTCCAGCTAATGTTTTCCGATTCTGCAGACTGATCTACCGACCATCTGCCGGCTCCGGATTCAAAGTTTTCAAAGTATCCTCCTTCATCGGCCAGCAGAATGGTTGGTTTGAGGACAATTTCCCGTTCAAACACATTCGAACATCCGATTTCGGTTTCCACAAAAACTTCTACCTTATAATTATCCAGATTATCGAATGTGAAATAAACCGAATCGTTTCCATTCTTGCTTCCAATCTGATCATTGCCTTTAAGGAAACTCCAGTTGTAGCTGGTAATTTCATTTTCACTGAATGTTTCATTTACGAAAAGAATGGAATCACCTTCAACAAAACATTCGTTATCCCAGCTTATGGTTCCGGTGGGTTTATCTCCGAATTCAATAACTTTTTCTGCAATATCGGTACAACCCTGTGCAGTAGTTCCTTCCAGAGTTATGGTACGGACTCCTGGCCGGGTATACACGTGATATGCATCTACGGTAGAAGCGAAATTTTGGGAGCCACTATTGATGTCACCAAATTCCCAGGACCACTCCGCAATGGTATATTGATTTATGGTTGTATTATCAAAGAATATTGTATCGCTGCTGCTCACGCACAATCCACTCACCTGGAACTCTATCTCAGGAACATAATTGATTCTTACCGTTTTCGAAACAGAGCTGGAACATCCGTTGGCTGTGGTATTGGTGTAGGTGATGGTGTTATTTCCAATGAAGGCATCGGCAGGAGTAAACACAAAACCATCATTTACATTTCCACTTACCCCGGGGCCTGCAAAAATCGCAGAAGCAATATCCCCTTCAAGGTCAAAGGCGGGTTCATTCTGACAATATGCCGATTGGTCGAGGGTAATAATCTTTGGTGTAACGGCCGATTCGACGGTGAAATAGTCTTTCAGATTGAGTGTGGTTCCGTCGTCCTCATAGGTATAATCAACAATGTAGAAACCAGGATCGAGTAAGGAAGGATCGATCCCTGCCTTATTATTCAAACTGTCTGAGAGTCCGACAACCTCCTGTTCATCCTCATTAAGCAGCCTGAAACTTCCGATGGCATCTGCTGTATTGGATGCAATAACTTCAAATACAGGATCGTAGTTGCAGAATACCTGTTTGGGTATAAATATGTCGCCCTCTGCACCAAGGACGAAAACAATTGCCGTGTCATAACTAACGCAGCCCTTGTTGGTTATATAGGTATAAACAATGGAATGCGGTGAATTAAGGGTGTCGGCTATACCAGGGTCAAAGGTGGATGTGGCAGTAATAACCCCTGGTCCGCTAAAGGTTCCCCCCGTTACATTTGCCTGAAGCACAATCGGGTCATCCTCTACCGAATAACTGGTATTAAGGTTAATTATTTCCACATCAATCACCGGATTCACCGTTACGGTAACATTTCCAGCTCCGCTATTCTTGATTCCGTTAAAATCCAGTATTGAATCAACCCTGTAGCTTCGAGTGGTTGCTGGTTTGACGAAAAATTCATAGGGAGAGGCAAATATATCCGTAAATTCTCTTGTGGTATTTCCATCGAAGAGGTAGAAAGTCCATGGAGCCCTTCCGGTAAGGTTCACGATAAGTCTGGCAGAATCCCTGGCACAGATTTCCTGGGTTCCGAAAAGGGTTGCCGTGGGGAGTGTGGTGTAAAGAGCGAGACTGTTGGATTCGACTTCATTGTATGGAGCACTAATATTTCCTGCCGGATCCGACATTCTGACGGTCACTTCAATTTCCCCGGTTTCAATTTCGGGATCGGTGGCCCTGACTGTGTAAGACAGACGGTATTGATTAGAGCCGATATAGGATCCGGTAAGGTAGGTGGAAGTAAATGGAATACCATTTACAAAAGTCTCAGAATTGAAACTATAGTTTGAGCCATCTGTCTGAATCGTTACCTGGATAACATCGCCGATCGTATAGACACTATCACGGACGGTTATGAAGCTGATCATGGGTGAATTCGCATCAATGGTAATATAGTTGGTGTTTACCGTATTAAACAGATCGCTCTCGTTTCCGGAGGGATCCCTCATCACGATCTGGGCAGTGAGATTGCCTTCACTAACATCATCGTCTCCCTCAGCCACAGTATATCTGAGGATATAAGCATTGTTCCCAAGGGTTATCAGGTTTACATTTGGAGCTGAAATGGGGATACCATTCACAGAGGTTGGGGTAATGGCAGTATAATTATCACCGTTTGCAAAAACTAAAATGTCAATATCATCCCCGATTTTCTTACTTGCTCCAAAAACCTGGAGACTTGTAACTTTTGGTTTGCTACCATCGATAGCCACCTGTCCGCTGATACTTCCTGAAAAAGGATCTCCTATCAGGGAACCGTTTCTTAGCACAAGGTTTGATACCGGGATAAGGTCACCGGCATCGTAATCGGTTTGCCCTTCCTGAACCGTGAAATATCCATAGTAAAGAGTACTGGACTGCCTTTCCAGCCGTGCAAGAGGATTACCGGCCACGGTACCTGAATTGTAACTATAGGTGTCGCCCTGATCATTAACCACGGTTATCAGGACGGTTAACTCTTCACCAATACTGTATACCCCATCAGGTATATCTACATCGGTGATCCTTGGCTCAAGCTCAGCCTGGATAGAAATGGCATTGGAAGTCAGGTTGGTGGTCCCGCTTAATTCATTAGCGTCTACGGTAACCCTGAAATCATTAAGGTCGCTGTCGATATCTCCCGAGAACCCAAGGGTAAGGCTGGCCTGGATAGGACTTACATAATTCACCGAGCTTATGGTGATCGAGGGAGGTCCGTTGTGACTGAAATTACTGCTTGCCAATGTGGCGTTAAGAAAAGTTTCATCCTGCAGGGTAAACTGCAAGGTAGATCCATTCAGGGTTGATTCAATAAGACCCGGATCATTGATAAAAGCCTTACCTGCGGCCGGGGAAATGGCCAGGGTGGGGAAGGCAGCCACCGAACCGCTGCTGGTATTGGTTAGGCATACATTGGGTACCAGAATGGTAACATTATCCACACTGGAAATATTATAGCCGGGTACGGCCGGCACTGTGATTGTGACGATGTTACCCGAACGGTCTACATTCACTGCTCCGTTAGTGGTTCCCAGGATAGCCGGTACCACCTTGGTATTCCATTCCGAACTGCCGCTGATACCGTTTATAAGTGCCGCGGTAACCGAATTGTTGTTTCCCACTGAAGAAACCCAGGTATCTTCAGAAACCGTCAGAATTATGGTGCCGCCTCCTTCGCGAATTTTTTCCTCCGTGTTGAAGGTGCCTGATTGTATGGTTCCGGTCACTTCTATGCTTGCTCCCAGTGGTACAATATTCATAGCCGGAGCTCCGGTTACAGAACCGGTAGTGAGATATCTCAGGGTTGATGCCGTTGCACTGACCGTAATACTCTCTGCCACATCAATTTCATATCCGGGAGCGGCTGGAAGGGTGATTGTGAGTCTGACATTGGAATTCCGTGTAATATGAGAAGCATTAAGCAAGGGTTTTACCACTGAATTCCAGGCAGTCCCGCTGCCATTGATTCCATTTATCAATGCGTTAGCCAGGGTGGTATTACTTTCAACTCCCGTTGCCCACTCATCTCCTGAAAGGGTAAGAATCATGGTTTCCCCTCCATCACGAATATCCTGTTCTGTTTCTGTGGGAAGGCTTACCAGAGTTCCAGTAAGAGCCAGACTTACAGGCTCATTCTGAATAGTAAGGGAGGGAGAGGCCGTTACGGGTGAAGTGGACGAGTTCAATGCACTGGCAGGTACACTAATGCTGATAACATCATTCGAATTGATGAAGTAATCGTTCACAACAGGGATGTTAATGGTAACGACATTCCCTGAAACACCGACGTTGGCTGCCCCGTTATCACTTCCAAGAATGGCTGAAATAACTGAGCTGTTCCAGCGACTGCTTCCGGTGATTCCATTAACCAATTCAGCAGTTAGAGCATTATTGTTTCCTAGTCCGCTAACCCAACTATCTTCCGAAACGGTAAGCAAAATGGTGGCTCCACCTTCACGAATTTTTGATTCGGTATTAAATTCACCCGACTGAATATTACCGGAGACGGACACACTTCCTCCCAGTGGGGTAATCTGGACCGAAAGATTTCCTGTGACGCTTCCTGTATTGGAATATTTGAGAGCACCTGAAGCAGCTACGGCCTGAACTGTTTCGGTTGAAGAAATGTCATAGCCTGCAGTTGCCGGAAGGGTAATGGTAACGCGAGTGTCATTGTTTCTGACAATGTGGGTAGTGGTGAGATTATCCCTCACCTTGCTGTTCCATTCGATCCCATCTCCGCTGATACCTGCAAAAAGAATATCGGATACAGTGGTACTGCTGGCAATGTTATCCGGCCATTCATCTCCGGTCAGATTAAGGATCATCGTACGGCCCCCGTTACGTATGTCTTCCTCTGTAGTTAATCCGGTAAGGGTTCCGCTTACCGTCATACTCACTCCTTCATTCTGTATGGTTAGAGTAGGGCTGGCAACCACTGAGGTAGTGGTACTTTGAAGAGCAGCTGAAGGGACGGTGATGGTGACAATATCGTTTCCGTTAAGGTAATAATCGGGCACTGCCGGAATGGTAACGGTAACGGTACTTCCGGAGACACTTACATTGGAGGCACCATTATCCGGCCCAAGGATTGCATTGATTACATTGGTGTTCCAGGTAGTCCCTCCGTTTATCCCGTTAATCAGACTGGAGGTGACAGCATTATCGCTTCCCAGGGTTCCAACCCAGGAGTCTTCGCTAACGGTAAGGATAATCGTGGATCCCCCACTGCGAATGTCCGACTCAGTATTATTAAGTCCGGACTGGATATTCCCGCTTACGCTTACTGAAGCTCCAATGGGAGCAATGGAGAAAGTGGGATTTCCGCCTATCTGACCTGAACTTGTGTATTTTAGCACTGAAGAGGCCGCTGAAATGGCTATATTCTCGACCGATGATATGTCGTAAGAAGCGACCGCCGGAAGATTTATGGTTATTATCGTTGAGCTGTTTCTTACGATGTCGGAAACATCCAGAGCGGGCTGTATGGTTGCGTCCCATGTACCCTGGCTTCCCGTAATTCCTGCAAACAGGTTATTGGCGGTTACCGAGTTGGAAGCAATATCGTCGGACCACTGGTCGCCGGTGAGGGTAAGCACCAGAGTTTCCCCTCCGCTACGGATATCTTCCTCGCTCTTTTGAGGTAGCTGGGTCACCGTTCCGCTGACTGCCAGACTTACATCCTCATTCAGAATTGTAAGCGAGGGTATGGCGTTGATCCCTAGGGCAGAATTTACTAGTGCCACTGCAGGCACGGTGATGCTGAGACTTTCATTGGTCTCCAGATAATAGCTTGGAATTGCCGGGACCGAGATCGTCACAATATCTCCGGAAACGCTAATGTTTGCGGCTCCCCTATCTGCTCCGAGTATAAGCGGTCTAACGATAGTGTTCCAAATCTGATTACCCGAAATTCCATTGATTAGTTGCTGGTTCTGAACCGTATTCTCCCCAATTCCAGCAACCCAGGAATCTTCACTCACCGTAAGGATTATGGTCGATCCCCCGGCCCTTATGGAACTTTCCTGATCATTGGCCCCACTTTGAATATTTCCGCTTACGCTAACCGTTGCAGCCGATGGACTGATTGTAAACCCATTATCGGCAACCACCGATCCGGAGGTAAGAAACTTTATGGCTGCTGCAGTTACGGTAACGGTAATATTATCGATAACCGAAATATCATAAGATGCCGCTGCGGGCAGGGTAATCCGTACCTGGGTATCCGAGATCCGCTGTACATTGAGTGTAGTCAGGGCATCTCTGACATTAGTATTCCAGGAGGTACTTCCGGTAATTCCCTTAATTATGCCATTGGTTACGGTTACGTTTGTCCCCACATCATCGGCCCACACATCTCCCTTAATCGTCAGATCAATGGTTTCACCGCCGGTTCGTACTTCCCCCTCGGTAGCACCCGGAGAAACGCTCCCATCTACGGTAATGGAGACTGCTTCATTGGAAATCGCAATATCCGGGGTGGAAACCACTGGATTCCCTGTATTTAAAAGGGCGCTTCCGGGTATGTTCACACTCACACTTTCATCTGCTTCCAGATAGTAACCGGTTACTGCGGGTAAATTCACACGCACCACGGTATCATTTTGTCTGGTTACGTGGGTAGAATTCAGAGCTGCTCTAACCACTGACCAGTTTTGTGTACCGGTAATTCCGTCAAGAAAAGCGTTAGTAGTTGCATTGTTATTGCCAATGGCAGCTACCCAGACATCGTTTCTGACTTTCACATCCAGGATCCTTCCTCCTGTGCGGATATTCGATTCCTGGGTGGAACCCGTAACCAGTGTGTTGGAGTTAAAGCCCAACACCGGATCTGCCAGAATGGTCAGGTCGTTGCCGGCAGCCAAAGGATTTCCGCTGGTAAGTGCAGCTCCGCCTATGGTAAGCTTAAGGGTCTCATTGTTGAATATATTATATCCCGGAAGTGCGGGCAGGGTAATGGTAACGGTTGCAAAATTGTTACGGACAACGTTGGCATCGGAGAGCAAAGCGCGAATACTCGCCCAGTCACCGTCACCCGAAAATCCGTTAAGTAGGGCATCGGTCTCCGGACCAGGATCTCCGACATCCCCATCCCAGAAATCACCAAGTATAGAAATAACAATGGTCTGACCTCCTGTTCTCACATCTCCTTCCGTATTATTGACGGAAAGGGTACCTCCCAGGGATGCAGATTGTCCCGACAAACCTGAATAAAGCATCAATCCTGCTCCAATAATAACTATCTGTCTTAAAATACTTCTTCTGATTCTGGTTTTCACGCTTATACTATTTTATATTTTTTACCGGTCTTGTGGAAACTTCCATTAAAACGCTCATTACGTTTTGTGATGAAATGAATATTATCATATGGAACTACCCTGGTTTTATTCATTTAAATCATAGTGGGAAGAACTGATTTTTTAATTCCAGGTATTCCCGTTCTCATCAGTTTTAATCAGGGAAATCATACTATTTCCCCGATAGGAATTCGCCCCCAGAATGAGTATACTGCCATTCTGATAAATGACATCACTGGCTGTCTGATCCCCTGTTCCTCCGTACCGCTTTCTATCAGCAATCTCCTGTCCTTCGGAGTTCAGCAGGAATAGCATTACATTCTTATCATCGGCAATGGTCTGATCGGCAACCATGATCAGGCTGCCATCCTCTTTTAAAGAGAGTGCTTTGGCATCCAGGCTGCCATCTGCACTGAAGGTATAGGATTCACGCTCTCGAAAATCTACGATCTTTTTCAGGATTACTCTGCCAACTTCTGTTTGGGTATCTTTAAGGGTACCCATAAGGAAAATCACTGAATCATTCTGCTGAACCATATCATTAAGAATCAGGTTCTCATTTTCGTTTCCGAAATACCGGACAATGTAAAAGTTTCCATCCTTATTTATTCTTG
This sequence comes from uncultured Bacteroidaceae bacterium, assembly GCA_964572225.1. Classification (GTDB taxonomy): domain Bacteria; phylum Bacteroidota; class Bacteroidia; order Bacteroidales; genus CAZNFR01. Next base: position 20,210 of record CAZNFR010000010.1, on the reverse strand, counting down.
TTAGCATCATCCGGCTATAGCTGTTGGCAGGATCGGTAATGTTGGTTCCGCCGGCAATATATTCTCCATCGCTGGTTTTCAACACCCTGTTCAACCGGGCCTGAATGCCACTAAGATTTCTGGATACATCCGGGCCTTCGACATTATCGTCAACGGTTACGATGTAGAGCAGGTCAAGTCCGGCCTGCTGGGTGGAGCCCACAAAAATATACCCCTCTTCATGTCTTTCCTCAACATCGTAGGCATAATCATTTCCTGTTCCTCCGAACAGGGAAAGGTCGTTGATTATTTCCCCATTATTATTTACGGTAAAAATAGCTGCATCCAGATTTCCCTGGGCATTGGTTACGAAGGCGGAGATTACAAACCCGTTTCCGGTTCTTTTCATAGAATAAGCCCTGTCATTACCTTCGAGTCCGACATAATTAAAATCTGAGATTCTGTTTCCCGATTCATCGATGGTGAACAGGACTATATCGCTCCCATTGTTTTCAGTATCAGATGTACCGCACACGAGAAAATTCCCGGAGGTTGAAGGGAGGATGCAGACTGCCCGGTCGCGAAGGTAACTCCCATACATTTTGATAAAATAGTCCTTCTGTGAATCGGAAATTTCCTTTTCACAACCCATAAAAAGGATAATCAGGAGGAAATATGATAAGAATTTGATCTTCATAAGGCTGAGCAGGTTATTTTCTTCTCGGTCGATAGAGGGTTTTGGCATATCCAAAAGAAATTAGGAGGGCATCATGGTAATAATTATCTTCCTGATAGTAGAAAAGCCATGGATTATCATTTATGGTAAGTGCCCGGTTCTGGTCCTCTACCATTTGATTGAGTCCGACATTATATCGTATATCCAGGAAAAAAAATGCCTGTGGTATTTCGTATCGGATCCCACCCCCAAAAAATGCATGGTAGTTAATCCGTTTCCGGGAGTCGGTTGTTTCTGTTTCCGGTCCGGTAATATCTTCGAGGGTGACGTTTCCTGTATTGATATACTGTCTTTCGGTTATGCTGTTGGAACCCATAAGGTAGGAAATGGAAGCTCCGCCTCTGATATAGGGTTTAAACTTAGATTCCGTATCAAACCAGTATAACAGACTAATGGGGAGAGTCAGTCCGAATTGTTTTTCAGTGAATGTTACCCTGCTGAATTCAAATGGCTCCACCTCATGAACAAAAGATTGCTGAAAAAAACCAGGTTCTGCTGTGAGTTCAAAACTGGTAGAAAGATAATGATTGTAGAGGATCCCGGCCTGAAATCCGGGTGTACCATTTCTATAATTTCCCAGTGAAGACTCAGAGTCGTCGTCGATAGAATAATTGTGCACTCCGAATGGTTCCGAAACCCTGATATTGGAGAATCCGGTCCCTGCATAGATGCCCACGGAGGCTCTTGGATTATTGTCAAATTGCTCAAAGAGGTTAATAAATTCAAAGGCATCGGTATTATCCGTCTGATATTCGGGATACCTTCTCATAAACTCGAGAACATACTTCTCGGCTTCCATAATATTGTCATCGAAAATATAAGCATTGATTAACAGCTTATATGCCCTTATTCTTTCCTGAGGGGTAAAGCCCGACTGGATACAACCGATCAGGAGTTGGGGTACCTCCTCCACCTGTCCCATCTCAAACTGTTCCTGGGCGGTCTGGAGATTCTGGGAGCAATTCGTTTGTTCCTGGCCGTACATATCCTGAAATGGGAAGATCAGGGTGAAGATAAAAAGGGCCATTACTATGGATCTGCTCATGGTCTTTGAAGGTTTGGTTTATTTATTCTGGCAGGTTCGAAGATATTCAATATCGCCACCTACAAAGTCATTCCATTCTTCCTGTGTCATATTCCGGGATACAAGACGGCAGATACTTTCGGCAATGATGGAGGAAGCGGCAGGTCGCACCACCAGCCTGGGTTCTTCGGCACTACAGGTAACCACGAACCTGCCATCGGTACTATAACTGCTGGCAAATACAAATCCTTCATTATCGCTGAGTTCTATGGGCTTAAGTGAAAAATTTCCGGTGTTCCAGTAAAACACCTTACCGTCGTAAGAGGTTGAGGTAAGATACCGGCTATCCTCACTGAATTCAACGTCGGTAATACGCGCCTCGTGACCTTGCAGAATTCGAAGGATCTCGAAATTATCAGCCCGGAAGATCATGAGGTTTCCTCTTACGTCACCGGCTGCAAGGTATCTTCCATTCGGAGAAAACTTTACGGTTTGAATGGCATTCCCATTATTATCAAAGACGGAATTGCTTGCCATATCCCCTCTCACCCTCCAGATCATAAGTTTACCATCGCGTGTTCCTCCGGCCAAAATCGAACCATCGGGGGAAACAGAGAGGGCATTTATGCGAGATTCCGTTTCGGTCAGAATCCTGCTACTTCTGCCGAGAAGGTTCCAAACCTCAATATAATTTTCAAGTCCTGCAGTATAAACCGTATTATTATCGGAAGCGATGGTTATGCTTCTTATATTTTTTTCTCTACCGGAGAAAAGCTCGGCCACCGGATTGTTGGATTCAAGGTTTATAACCAATAAGCCATTTCTGTTCTCAGCGGCTAAAAGCCACCGGCCGTCGGAACTTACTTCCAGTTGATCGATCACATTTCTACCGGAGGCCATAACGGCAAAATCGGTAGTGGAGGTATTGAGGTTCCATTTCAGGATCCTGCCATCGCTTCCGGCACTGAAAAATGAGGAGGTTCTGGGCAGGAAGCTGACCGCCCGGACCACATTGGTATGGCCCTTGTAATAATTATAGTCATCCCCAAGCAGGCTTTTCACAGACTCATAGAGAGAGGTATAAACCTCCGGGGTAAAATTGTTTCCTTCGTATTGCTCGTTAAAGCGGAACGCCTGAAGAGCAAGGAGGGCTTTTAATTCCGGATCGGAATTAATCTGAAGAGATTTAATGGACATGGATTCGGAGGTGGAAAGGACCCTGCGGGTAAATTCGGCCATTCTGGCTCTTTCGGCTTCCTTTCTTTGCTGGTCTGCTTCCTCCTGATTTTGTATGGCAGCTACTTTTTCTGTGTTGGCAGCGGCCAGATTTTGTTGGGCAAGAGCTGCCCGGGTAGCTTCTTCCTGTGCCTTTTGTTCAGCTCTCAGGCGTCTGAGTTCAGCAAGTTTTGCGACATTATCGGAACTGGATTGTTGCTCCAGGGCCTCATCTGCAATTTGTTCAGCCAGTTTTTGCTTTTCGATTGCTTCTGCTGCCTGCTGCTCAGCCAGGGTTCTCAGGTTCTCGGACTGAATAAAGGCGGCCTGGAACTCGTCCGATCGGGTATCTGCCTTAAAATAAAGAAATAGAAACATAGCCATGGCTACACTAAAAATCGAAGCTAAAACCCTGGTCCTCAAAAGATTTAATTTCCTTTTCCGTTCCTTTACGGCTTTTGACTGTTCAAATTCCTGTTCACTTGTATTCAGGTATACGAGGGTTCTCTCGTAAGCGGGGTCATATCTCTCAGCCCATGCAAGATTGGGTCTGTTTTTCATTTTCCAGGAAATGGCCCGGTCAAGTTCGGGAGGAGTTAACAGACTGGTTTTTCCAACCTGGTAACGGGAGGCATCGTAGGCAAGTTTTTGATAGATCTCCACCGATTCTCTCTCTTCGCGGGTCCACAAATCAAGCCTTTTCCACAGGTTTGCAATAGATTCATGCGAAAGTTCCACAACCGTTTCAGCAGAAAGATCTGTTTCCCAACCCGGGAGGATAAATGAGATCTGTTCAGATCGAAAATGGTTGATCACATCAATAATGGTGTCGACCGGAGCAAGAACTATCTGGGATAGCAGGGAGATTTTCATCCTTCTTTTCAGGATCTCACCACTGCTTCCCAATTCGGTAAGTGACTTGAATATTTTTTCACAAATGGGTCGTTGAGTTTTGGAAAGGTTCAGGTAAATACTGTCCAGATATTTAGCGGTCGAATCTTTTAATCCACCGGCTGCTTCAAGGTCGGTATGCGAAATGGTCCTGCCTTCAGGATTATTGGCTTTCCAGTTTTCCCAGGTTAACCACATAGTAAACTGTAATGCGGGCAGTTTTTGCTCGACCTCTTTCAATTCTTTAACAAGATGTTCAACCAGTTTTGAACTTATGGAGGCACCTGCCAGTTTAACCGGCTCTTCCATAGCCATGACCAGTTCGTTATCTCCGGGTGCAGGCATAAGAATATGCCGACCATTCAACAACCGGAGCGTGGAAGGATACCGGTTCATTTCCTTAAGAAAATCTATATTCATGGTCAGTGCCAACCAGACCGGAATCTGATCGGTAAGAAGTACGGCTGAGAGGAAATCACTTGCCTCTTTTCGGATTCTTTCCACCTCTCCTGCTTTCGAGAAATTCTGGAATCTGAACAGATCCTCCCATTGATCAATAAAGAGCAAGATTTTATCCGATGATTTTCCTGAATTATTTTCAAGCAGGGTTATGACCTGGTCCGGAAAAGATTTGCCCTTATCAAAATCAGGGGCTGCAGGATTAAGTGCATCTCTGATCGATGTATATAGATTGGGAAGCGGATCATTACCGGGAACCATGGAAATAATTATCCATCCCCCCTGTCGGTTCAGCAAGGGAATGATCCCGGCATTTACCAGTGAGGTTTTCCCTGAACCAGAGGGACCGGTCAGCATGAGAAGCTTTTTGTCAATCAGCGTGTTTGTTGTGCTTTTGACGAACTCCGGATCCCTGAAGAAAAAGGAAGAATCTTCGGGAGTAAAAGCCCTTAAGCCGGGAAAGGGTACGATATCTCTACCCTTTTTCGTATCTTTAATGACAGATGATTTCATTTTCTGCTAATTAAGTTAAATAATCTGAGCTTATAAAACTTCCTGCCTGAATTCTGTGATTATTCCCAACACGGATAAGAAGTTATGCTCATCGTCAAATATCAGTTCCCTGATTTTCTTTTCTTCGATAGTTAGCAGTATCGCCCGGGTTTTAGCCAGGATTTTCAATTTCGACTTATCCGGTTCGGCTTCGAGCTTCACTTTAATGAGAGCATCGGTACCATTTCCGGCATGTCCGATCTCGATATCCTTAATATCACACTTACCTTCAACAATATACAAAAGTATATTTTGGCTGAAATATTTTGTCAGATCAAGTGTATCACCTTCATTCAGGTAAAAAGAACGAAACTCTTCAGATAGTTTGAACAAGGACAGGTTAGTAAGTCCCTTCAGTAATTGAGAATCCCTAAGATAAACAAACTTATTAAACTGTCCTTCGGGGTTTCCTGATTTTATTGTTTTAAAATATTTGTCCAATTGTTGGCGTTTATCAGGATCCAGGCGGTTGGTGACTTCATTCAGCCTATCGGGATCCAATTCTTTGAGTTGTCCGGCTGACTCTTCAGCCATGGACATTACCGGATTAAACACCTGAGCCACAAGATAATCAACATTTCCATGCTTTTCAAGAATATTCAGATTCCGGATGGCATGGATCTTGGTAACCGGGTGGATGTAATTGAGGTCCCGGTTTATGATTTCCCTTAGGGTTTCTTCAGCATTGAATTTTTTTACGGGGAATTGCCTTGAAATTCTTGCCAGTAAGGTATTGACCGAACCTTCTTCCATAAGGGGTAAAAGAAATTCTGTGATTTTCGGTTCTAACAGGAAACTTGCAATCTCCCTTGAAAAACCGATTTGGTCTGAACGGGATGACAGAAGGTTTTCTTTTAGTTCCATAATAATTCCCTCATCATATAACAAGGATAGGATCTCGAAGAGAAGGGAATAGCTGTCTCTCACCTCTTCACTCATAGAGCCGTATAATGTTCCCGAAAGTCCGTTTTTTCTGCAATTATAACGCATAACCTGGTTCCAGGCTACAACTGAGGTAACTAGTTTAAGCTGACGGATCATTTCATCCCGGATTTCCTCTTCAGGTTCAAATTTCAACCTTTTCAGGGCCAATATGCATTCTCTTTTTAAAACCAGATGGTTTTCCTGAAGGTAATTCAGCAGGTATTCAAAAGCTTTATAGCTGTTTGAATATCCGAATATTCTGATAATCCTTAGCTTAAGACGTATGGAGGAGTCAGGACTATTATATGCACAATCCAGTTTATCCAGAACAAGATCTGAAAAATCCCTGAGGGAATTGCTTGCGAAAGGATAGAAATCCTCGTTATCGAGATATTCAATCAGTTGTCCCGCATATTCAGCCAATTTCAGTTTTCCGGTTATCCTTATGGCGGATATCCTGACTCTGTAATCAGGGTCTTTCAATAACCGGCTAATCGGGGCACTGGTAACGGTCCATGGATTCTTGATTATAGCGGTTATTGCCTTGAGCCGGTCGATAGGATCAGCAGAAGCGGATAAATTTTCGACCAGTTCGGGGGTAATTTCGGACTTTTTCAGGTTGAACCGATCAATTAGCTGTCTGAATTGCTTACGATCAGTATTATCGGCATTTTTCTCAAAGGAGATAAGTATATTTTGAGTCTCTGCCATATTGAGCCGGTCAATCCATTGAAGGGTTAGGTCCTGAACAGGTCTTTCCCCTTGTTCGAGCAGATCTTTAAGGTTTCTGGTAATGAAACCATCCCAGCTTTGGGGAGCGTATTCCAGGATCTGTTTCAGGTTAGGGGGATTCCCATCGTTGTTCAGATCCATGTCGATAATTCCGCTGGCAGAACTCACTTTTCCCTTTCTGCCTTTCATTCTTGAGATGGACAGTCTGAGAGATTTTCGGTAGGACCGGTTAAGAGTGAAGGCCATTATCATCCACAGGAATGAAGCAGCCACCAAAATGAGAGTCAGCTGGAAAATCCCCAGTCCGGCATAATCAACCAGAAATACCAGGAGGGCGCCGGTAAGGAAAACCGACAATTCATTGATAAGACTATCGATCTTGGATTGTATATTGATCCTTTGCCGGGTATCGATTGACTGAAACAGGATCTTCATGGAAGGAAGTTCCAGGGAATCCCGGGATACTTTTACAAAAAAACGACTACCCAGGATAATCAGCAAAAAGTAAGGGAAAGTGGAAAGGTAGGGCTGAATTCCTGTGGATATTCCTGATAACACTGCTGCTATTGATAATATTGTGATAATCAGAGGGGTTGAGAATAATCCAGCCTTAAGTCCGTATTTCCGGAATAAAACCGGGGATAAATAGAATCTGATCAAAAGTGCAACGATCATGGAAGCCGCGGTAAAAATACCCAGAAATGCAGAGAAGGACCTTTCCCCCGGGATTACAACAGATGTTTCAAAGAGAAAGATGTATTGCAACAGGAAGAGGGTGAAAATGGAAAAGGCCACAAATCCGGCAATAAACAGGTTGTTCCTTTTCCAGAATATCCTTAGGTAATCCCCTGGTTTTTCGGTCTTTTCATCAACCGGTTTTAAATTGAAATTCTTCTTATATCTTCGATTCACATACAATTGAATAAAGAACCCCAGTAATATGGCCCCAGCACTCAGGTACAATGCATCGATGAGCTGAGCTCCCGTCCAAATAAAAAGTGGAACCAGGATGGAACCTGCAGCAATACCCACCATTAACGAGGTATCAAATATTTTTTTTAGCTGGTTGTTCTGGTTAAAACGAAATACGCGGATACTGGTATTCCTGAATCCAATAATGCCAATAACGGACAAAGGGCCCATCAGAGCAAAAAAAGCAAAATCCAGAAATATGCTCTCGATATAAGCGAATAGCACCGGAATTAATGCCAGTATGATAAAAATGAAAATCAAATTCAACAATCCGAAAAAACGAAAATTCATTTTGGATTGAAGAAATACGTAAACGAAGCCTATTAATAACCCAAAAGCCCCGGAGATAAGAAATAGTTGAGGCAAATACCCTGTACTGTATTTTGATATTATATAAGAATATGCGCTAATATCATAAACAGCCCCTGCCAAGCCAATTAAAGCAGCCTGGATCGCAAGGACGATGACGGGCTTCAAGTGGTTCCTCTCGATAAGAAATATGTTTGAAATTTTTTGTAACATTATAAATAAAATCCAAATTGATTCGAGCTGCCAAAATAGATAAAAAAACAGACTTACAATCTCAGCAACTGCCCGTTATATATGTATTTATCGAATAAATTGATACGTTTACAAGTCCTTAGAACGCACACGTCAAAATAAGAATATGTATTCAATTGATATTCAATGTTTTAAATATATATTCAATCCTTTTTACGAATGTCATCTTTCCATTGATGAACTTTTTCAATTTCCAAACCAAAATAATTGTGGAAAGGGGTAAAAAGGATGAAAGTCGAAATGAAAGGCCTTTAAACATCTTGGAATTCCTGATGTTAAATGATGAAATAAATTTAAACAAGGTTTTATGTTTGATTTTGGAGATAAGGTTCCCAAAAATATCGCAAGAAGAAGGGAATGGGTTTTCATACTTTTAGCGGGCATGTTTTTAGGTACACTTGCCATTTTGAATATACTTGGTATTTCCCGGCAAATTGATCTTTCCTTTCAACTTGGTGACCTGGAAATCCCGTTTGTGGTTTTTATTGGAGTGCTGCCCTACCCCATAACTTTTTTGTGTACTGATTTTATTTCGGAGCTATATGGCAAAAAAAGGGCGAGCATGGTGGTGTGGACAGGTTTTATTCTGAATGTCTGGGTTTTATTCATCCTTTGGATCGGAGGGATCCTTCCGCCGCAGCCGGAGTTAAGCCCAGACGGATTGCCTTTCCTTGAGGATCCCAACCATACATTTTTCCAGATCCGAAAATGGACCTTTGGAGCAACAGCGGCTTCCATGATCGCCTATCTTACTGCCCAGTTTGTTGATGTTCATGTATTTCATTTTTTGCGAAGGATAACCAAAGGAAAAATGTTATGGCTCAGGAATAACGGATCTACGCTTACCAGTCAGCTTGTTGATTCCTTCGCTGTGGTAACTATAACCTTTATTTATGCCCGGGATGCGATTATGATCAGACCCGGCGAGACCGCAACCCATGCGTTGATGATCCTGATCCTTTCCAATTACTTCTTTAAGATGATATCAGCACTGGTCGACACCATCCCGTTTTATGTTGGAACCAGATACCTTACCCGTTTCCTTCATTTGGATCCGAACAGGGAATTTGCTGAATCCTCAAAACAAGCAATCATTCGCTGATCGCTTCCTTTACAACATTATACAAGTCTTTCATTTTAAGGTTGCGGGCGGGGATAATCAGTTCGGCAGCTTCGTAGAACTGTTTTCTTTCATCCAAACGGGTAGATATGAAATCAAGCATTTCTTCTTCTGATTTCTTTTGTAGGAGTGGGCGGTTGGTCGCGCTGTTTTTTAATCTGGAAATCAATGTGTTAACATCAAGTTGGAGATATATAGTCAGACCGTTCTTTTTCATCCAATCCATATTGTTGTGGTAGCAGGGCGTGCCTCCGCCGACGGAAATAAGGGTATTCTGAATATTCCCCAGGAGGCGCAGATTTTCGGATTCCATGTTCCGAAAGCTGTTCTCTCCGAGTTCCAGGAAGATATCGGAGATGGACATGCCTTCCTTTTGTTGGATAAAATCATCCAGGTCAATAAAATCATACTCCAGCTTGGCGGCCAGTTTTTTTCCCAGGGTAGTTTTCCCTGCACCCATAAAACCGATAATAAAGATTCTCACCTGTTTGAAGTTTTTTACAGGTCCAGTGACATTTGCCCCTTATCCCTGGGTTCACCAGGATCGTTTTCCTCATCTTCAGTTTCAGAATGGCTGATATTCCGGATGGGTTCAAGTTCTTTTACGATTTTCACCTCGTAGTTGGATAGCCTCTTTCCTCTGGCTCTGAAACTTTTGACTCCAATAAAATCAGCTACTTCAATGATCTCCGGATCCCGATTTTTGTTTTTGCCTCCGAACTGGATCTCGAACCTGGGATAATCGAATTCAGTGAGCCTGATCAGCGAAGAATCCGGGTTATCACCGATAAAGCTTTGAAGTCTGTCACTTTCCTCAAAATTAAAACGTTTAAGATAGTAGTAATCCTGATCTGCATCAAAAAATACCGCGGAAAATGTTTTCCCGGGATTATATTTTTCTATCCTGATCAGGTTATCTTCGAAATGGTTACTCAGATCGAAATTAGAGGTTCTGAATTTCCCGTCGTTTGTGACAACCAGCAATCGGTCATCGCCCGAGAATTCACCGAGAAGTGTTCCTCTTCCATCGGCATTGAGTCTGTTAACATCTTCATCGAACCATAATTTCCGGCCTCCGAGGGTGGATTCACCTTTTTCTTTGAGGGTTATTTTATGGACCGCATGTTTGGTAAGAATATTTCCCAAGGCCCCTTTCCCTTTTATAGCCAGCTCACTGAAATCCTGTTCAAATACTGTATTCTTTAAGCGCGGCCTGGGTTTGAGGTATACTTTCACCACCTCTGCCTCTCCGTTGGGATTAACCGTCATATAAAGGATACGTGAATTTTTATGTTCCCGGATAAAGCTATATTTTTTTTCGCGGGTAATACCGGTTATGGGGGCACGTTTCATAAGGGTATTTCCGGAATTACCATCGTAATAGATCACATTGTAAATGGTCCGATTGTCATTTTTCTTAAAGACTCCTATGTGTATTATATCTTTTCCTACGAAGACTTTATCATCTACCTTATTCACTGAAAAAAAACCGTCTTTTCGGAAGGCAATGATATCGTCAATATCGGAACAATCGCATACGAATTCATCTTTTCTGAGTCCGGTGCCGAAAAAGCCTTCTTTCCGGTTTACATAAAGTTTCTCATTGGCCACAACCACTTTTGTGGCTTCAATGCTTTCGAAGCTTCGGATCTCGGTTTTCCTCTCTCTTCCCTGTCCGTATTTTTTCTTTATTTGCCGGAAATAATTGATTGTATATTCGACGATATTATACAGATGATTTCGAACCTCCTCCATCTCTGTTTCCAGTCCGCGGATCTGTTCATCGGCTTTTTTCTTATCGAATTTGGATATTCTTTTGATCCTGATCTCGGTCAGCTTAATGATATCTTCCCGGGTCACTTCCCTTTTTAATAGTTTCTTAAACGGGTCCAGTCCCATATCGATGGTTTCGATGATGGATTCCCAGGTTTCGCACTCTTCGATATCCCTGTAGATCTTCTCTTCGATAAATATTTTCTCCAGGGATGAAAAATGCCAGTTTTCCTCGAGTTCATTCATTCGTATCTGCAGCTCAAGTCGAAGCAGTTCGAGGGTATTTTCTGCATTCTTTTTCAGAACTTCGCTAACGTTGGTGAAGCGTGGTTTTTCATTTTCGATCACGCAACAATTGGGAGAAATGGAAAGCTCACAATCGGTAAATGCATAAAGTGCATCTATGGTTTTATCGGAAGACATATTAGGGGCGAGATGTACGAGGATCTCGACGTTTTCGGCCGTATTATCATCAATTTTCCGGATCTTGATCTTTCCTTTTTCATTGGCTTTTAGAATAGATTCGATAAGGCTTCCGGTAGTTTTGCCATAAGGAATTTCCCGGATTGCGAGGGTTTTCTTATCAAGCTTCTCAATCCTGGCCCTTACTTTCACGGCCCCACCCCTTTGTCCGTCATTATACCTGGAGACATCGATCATTCCTCCGGTTGGGAAGTCCGGATAGAGATCAAACTCCTTACCTTTAAGGTTTGCGATACAGGCATCGATCAGTTCGTTAAAATTATGGGGAAGAATCCGGGATGAGAGTCCTACCGCAATACCTTCTCCTCCTTGTGCAAGGAGAAGGGGGAACTTAACCGGCAGAGTGAGGGGTTCTTTGTTCCGGCCGTCATAGGAAAGTTTCCATTCCGTGGTTTTGGGATTAAAGATTACCTCTAGAGCGAATTTTGAAAGTCGGGCTTCGATGTATCTTGGAGCAGCGGCGCCATCACCGGTAAGAATATTGCCCCAGTTACCCTGGGTATCAACCAAAAGGTCTTTCTGTCCCAGTTGCACCAGCGCATCTCCAATGGAAGCATCTCCGTGGGGATGAAATTGCATGGTATGCCCGATAATATTTGCCACTTTATTATAGCGACCGTCATCGAGCCGTTTCATAGAATGCAGAATTCTTCTCTGCACGGGTTTTAATCCGTCATTCATATGGGCAACTGCCCTTTCCAGGATTACATAAGAAGCATAATCAAGGAACCAGTCTTCATACATTCCCGAAAGATGCACTACTTTTGGAATGCCGTTATCTGTAGCACCTCCATCGGCACCAGCATCGAAGTACTCGTTCATTTCCTCTTCGGGATTCGGATTCTGAAATATCTCGTCAGTCATTTTCTTTGTATGGATTTGGGATCATCAATCTTCCAGGATCTCTTCCTGAACAGCTTCATCAATTGTCTCATCTTCAACGGCATCCAGCTCAATCCTTAGATTATCGATAATAAAGTCCTGTCTTTCGGGAGTATTTTTTCCCATGTAAAAATCGAGCAAATCATGAACGGAGTCGTCCTTGTTCAAACGGACAGGTTCCAGCCGAATATCCTCTCCGATAAAGTATTTGAATTCATCGGGAGAGATCTCTCCAAGACCTTTAAAGCGGGTAATTTCCGGATTTTTTCCCAGCTCACGTATAGCATCGTTTTTTTCCTGCTGGTTATAGCAGTAGATGGTTTTTTGTTTATTCCTTACGCGGAAAAGGGGGGTTTTTAAAATATAGAGATGCCCTTTTCTTACCAGATTTGGAAAAAACTGCAAAAAGAAGGTGATCAGGAGCAGGCGGATATGCATTCCGTCCACATCGGCATCGGTGGCGATCACTATTTTCTTGTATCTCAGGGTATCCAGTCCTTCTTCGATATTCAGGGCAGCCTGAAGAAGATTAAACTCTTCGTTCTCGTAGACTATTTTTTTTGTCAGACCGTAAGAGTTTAACGGTTTTCCTTTCAGACTAAATACCGCCTGTGTATTAACATTCCTTGATTTGGTTATGGATCCGGAAGCTGAATCCCCTTCGGTGATGAAAATGGTTGTCTCATCCTTAAGTTCATCAACCGAATTATAGTGGATCCGGCAATCTCTTAATTTTTTATTATGAAGGCTTGCTTTCTTGGCCCTTTCCTTGGCAAGTTTTTGGATTCCTGATATGGCTTTCCTTTCTTTTTCGGACTCCTGAATTTTTTTCAGCAGGATATTGGCCGTCTCGGAATTTTTATGCAGGTAATTATCCAGTCTTGTGGTCATGAAATTCATGATAAAATTTCTGACCGAAGGACCTTCAGGGCCCATATCCCGGGAGCCAAGCTTGGTTTTGGTTTGGGATTCGAATACCGGCTCTTCTACCTTAATGCTCAGGGCAGCAATAACTGAGGCACGAATGTCTGAAGGATCAAAATCTTTTTTATAAAAATCACGAATGGTTTTCACAAGGGCTTCCCGTAATGCGATGAGGTGGGTTCCTCCCTGGGTGGTATGCTGTCCATTCACAAATGTAAAATACTCTTCACCGTATTGGTTCCCATGGGTCATAGCCAGTTCGATATCATCTTCCCTAAGATGTATGATGGGATACAAGGCTTCTTCGTTCATGGAATCTTCCAGCAGATCGACCAGTCCGTTCTTTGACACAAAAGCATTGTCGTTGAAAATAATCTTCAATCCTGTATTCAGGTAAACGTAATTCCTGATCATGTTCTCGACATATTCAGGAATAAACCTGAACTTACCAAAAAGTTCCCCATCCGGGACAAAGGTAATCCTGGTTCCATTTTTAAGGTCGCTATCGCTTTCCGGACGATCCAGCTCCATGCTTCCCTGTTGAAAAAGTGCAAGCTTGGATTTCCCTTCTCTAACCGATTCAATCTCAAAACTTCTGCTGAGTGCATTAACTGCTTTGATCCCTACTCCGTTAAGTCCGACAGACTTCTTAAAAACCTTGGAATCATATTTGGCACCGGTATTCATTTTGGAGGCAACGTCTACGACCTTTCCCAGGGGAATCCCCCTGCCGTAGTCCCGAACGGTAACTGACTCTTCGGATATGGAAATTTCTATCACCTTACCGTAACCCATCATATACTCATCAATGGAATTATCCAGGACTTCTTTAAGAAGTATGTAGATCCCGTCGTCGGGAGAGGATCCGTCACCGAGTTTCCCGATATACATTCCCGGCCTTTTCCGGATATGCTCTTTCCAATCCAGCGTCCTGATGCTCTCTTCTGAATAGTTCACGCTCATAATACTCGTAATTTCAACAAATATAACCAAAACCGGGTCGCTTCAAATTCCGGGTTATCAACAGGAAAAGTAATGATCAGTTTTTCAACCCCTTGACCCGTTGAAGTTGTTAAAAACTCACAACCAGCACCCGCATGCTTGTACTGCAGTTTTCCCGGTAAATTCCCTGACTGTCGAACTCCCATTTCCACTCTTCCTCCGGGAGGATCCTTTCCAGGCCGGTAATTAGGATTTGTTTCTCGTTCACACTACCATTCGATAAATTGCGGTAGATTTCAGCATAATCTGTGATGAGTAATCCTTTCACCGATTTCAGGAATTCAAGATGTCTTTCCTGGATACCTGAACGAAATTCGAGGAGGTCATGGTATGAAACAGAGGTCTTTTTTACTATATACTCTGACGGAAGGGAGTCGAGCTGACTCATCACATTAAGGGAAATGAACAGGGTATTTTTTTGATCGGGGTTAAATTCCAGAGGAAGGGCTGTAAGCCGGTTAATTTCTTCAAGGCTCAGCCTGTTTTTTAGTCCATAATAGGTTTGGGCAATCATTCCCCCGCTAAGGTCCATACCTAAGGTACGGATCCCGGGAAATTTCCGGATCCGGTTCAGGATCTGAGGAGGGTGAATGATGTCAACCAGTTCAATATCTCTGCATATTTCCCAGGCCTCTTCCAGAGGAAAATCCAATAACCATCCGCTTCCGAGAACGATGATTCTTTCGGGCAGCTTTTCCCCGATCTTATTCAGGATAACATCCCGGGTTTTTTCCAGATGAGCTTCCCACTCAGCAGATTCTCTGAGGTATCGGTTCATGATCCCTTCCTGGTCACGGAAATAACCCATTTTTTTCAATATCCTGCGGGTGGGCCTCAGGATTAGGTCCTTATCCATCATTTCTCATTTTCTCGAGTTCAGACTGTATTTTCTGTTGGAAAAATTCCCGGGCTTTATCGGTGCCCATTTCAGCGATTGCAGAGGCAGGAATACGTTCCAGCACCTTCAGCCTTAGCCTGCTCCTTCCCCTTATATACCATGAACTCTTGGGAATTGCAGAAGCAGAACCATCGAGAACCATGGGTAGGATATCCACTCCTGCCTCCAGAGCAATCATAAACGCACCCTCCCGAAATCGTCCGGGTTTTCCGGTTTTGGAGCGGGTCCCTTCAGGGAATATCATAACGGAATTGCCTTTGTTCAGCTCCCGAACGGCTGATTCTTTGAAAGGCCTGAAAGCGGATAATTTCCCTCTGTGGATCCTGACCGACCTGTTTAGTGACAATACCCAGCCCACGAATGGGAGACGAAAGTTTTCCGACTTGGATGTCCACCTAAAATGCCTGAAAAGACTGTAAATAATCAGAATATCGACCAGACTCTGGTGGTTGGAAATAATTACGGCAGGCTCCCTGAATTTGGAACTGTCGTTGCCTGTGATCTTCAGTCTCCAAAAGGGGTTGACCCAGATATATTGTGCTCCCCAAAAACAGGAAAAGAGATGGAGTATTCTCCCTTTCTTCTCCAGGCTTGCCGCAGTGATCCACAGAATAAGGATAACCGGGGTGAAAAGGATGGATGAGATCAGGAACCAGCCCCAGAGAATGGCGGAAATAATCTTATTAGAGAGAATTTTCATAGAAAGAAATATTTCCAAAATTAATAAAAATTCAGGTCTGTTGAAGGGGAGGCCGATTGAACAAATGCTTCCTGAAATCCGTTTTGGAAGAGGAAATACTGATATGATCATTTTTTTTATAACCATACTATCCATCCTTATGATACAACCCGGCATACCGGAGAAGATGGTAATTGATTTTGCTAGTGAACAGGAAAAGGGCAAATGGATCATCATCAATGATGGTGTGATGGGCGGCCTGTCCAAAAGCATGCTGTATCAGACCCCTGGAAAGACGGGAATTTTTGAAGGAAAAGTGTCACTGGAAAATTATGGCGGATTTGCTTCTGTAAGGACCAAGCCTTCCAATTATTCCCTTGAGGGTTTTGATGGCATTCGACTTCGGCTCAAAGGAGATGGAAAAATTTACAGTCTGCGATTACGAAACGACGACAATTTTGATGGAGTAAGTTATATGGCCGAGTTTAAAACCCGCCCTGGAACCTGGCAGGAGATCACTATTCCTTTTTCTGATTTTAATCCGACCTTTCGCGGAAGGATGATCCTGGATATGGATGATATAGATCCATCAGGTATCCGTCAGATTGGTTTTTTGATTGGGAACAAGCAGGAGGGTGCATTCAAGCTAGAAGTTGCCTGGATAAAGGCATATGTTGGCCAGTAAAGCATATCGAGGAGTGTGAACAATTTATAAGGATATTTTCTTCGCTATTTGCTACTTTTCAATATTTTAGCAGTTTATTCTAATTGTTCAAACATGCTTTGTATTAAAGATTCTCACACCGACCCCTATTTCAATCTTGCGGCAGATGAGTACGTTCTTAAAAATTTTACCGAAGATTGTTTTATGTTATGGAGGAATGCCCCTTCCATCATTGTGGGTAAACATCAGAATACGCTTGCCGAGATCAATATTGATTACGTTAAAGAAAAACAAATCAAAGTTGTAAGAAGGATCTCGGGGGGTGGGGCGGTTTTTCATGATCTGGGAAACCTCAACTTTACTTTCGTCAGAAATGGCGAAGCCGGCAATCTGGTTGATTTTCGGAAATTTACCCGCCCTATCATCGAGGTATTGCAACGAATGGGCATCAATGCCAGATTTGAAGGCAGGAATGACCTGACCATTGAGGGTAAAAAGTTTTCGGGCAATGCGGAACATGTTTGGAAAAACCGGGTTCTTCACCATGGAACGCTTTTATTTTCGGCAATTATGACCGATCTATCGGCAGCTCTTAAGGTTAATCCCCTAAAATTTAAAGACAAAGCGGTAAAATCTGTTCGTTCCCGTGTTACCAATATCAGTGAACACCTGGAAGAAAAAATGGATGTCCTGGAGTTCAGGGACCGCATCATGCAATATATCATGGAGATGTATCCGGAAAGCAAAATGTACGAGTACTCGGAAAAAGATATACAAGGGATTGAAAAGTTAAGGGATGAGAAGTTTTCAACCTGGGAATGGAATTTCGGTTACTCACCCAAGTATGACTTTGAGAAACTTATACGCACCCAGGGTGGAAATCTGGAATTTCATATCAATGTTGAAAAAGGAATAATTAGCGGTATTAAGATCTACGGAGATTTTTTTCATAAATATGATATTGACATCATAGAGAATGCCCTTGTGGGTGTGCAGCACGACAAGGAATCCATTGCCATCAAGCTGAAGGAATTCGACCTGAACGATTATTTTAAAAATGTACCTCCGGAGGAATTTATTGACGGGATGTTTTGACCTTTTTCACTGAAGGGTTCCTTTGGATTCCTTTACGAGATATTTTTTATAGATCCAGGCCAGGAACCATGCAATGAGTCCGCCCCAAATTGCACCGGCGATTATGTCTGAAGGATAGTGAACTCCGAGGTAAACCCTGCTGATAGATACCAGTCCGGCCCACAAAAAAAGAATCATACTGAACCAGCGTACCCTGATTACGAGGGAGATTAGCGTCGCCACCGCAAAACTATTGGATGCATGAGAGGAGATGAATCCGAATTTTCCCCCTCTATAGCCATTCACGAAATGTAGCGCACCTTCGAGTTCAGGATTGTGTGAAGGGCGAAGGCGCTGAATGATGTTCTTGAATAGGTGAACGGAGCTCTGGTCGCTCAATACAATTGCCATAACCACCATCAGAATAAGCCAGGCCCCCTTTTTCCATCCTTTGAAGTAGAAAACAGCGAGGAGAAGCAATAGGTAGAAGGGCCACCAGGTAAACTTACCGCTTATCCACCACATCACATCATCGAGGAAATCTGAGTTTAACCCATTGATCCATAAAAGTATCGTTTGATCAATATCCACAAGTAGATCAACCATAGCTAGAAGTTTAATGTTTTCCAGATCAGGTCTTTCAATTCCCGGATCCCACGTGAAGTAATCGAAGAAATGAACAAACTGGGAATTCGGGGCAGGTCCTTCCTGATCTCATTCATAAGCTCTTCATCAAGCATGTCTGATTTAGAGATACAAAGTATTCTTTTTTTGTGAAGCAATTCAGGGTTATATAGCTCACATTCTTTAAGCAGGACTTTATACTCCCTATGAATATCATCACTATCGGCCGGAACCATAAAGATCAGCATGGAATTTCGTTCGATATGACGGAGGAATCGAATTCCAATTCCTTTTCCTTCATTGGCTCCTTCGATGATACCGGGAATATCGGCCATCACAAAGGAACGGTTATCCAGGTAGGAAACGATTCCGAGGTTTGGCATCAGGGTAGTAAAGGGATAATCGGCAATTTTTGGTTTGGCGGCAGAAACAACCGATAAGAGGGTTGATTTTCCGGCATTGGGAAAACCCACAAGTCCGACATCGGCAAGGATCTTGAGTTCCAGGGCAAACCATCCTTCCCTTCCCTCCTCTCCGGGTTGTGCATACCGGGGGGTCTGATTGGTGGAAGATTTAAAGTGATTATTCCCGAGTCCTCCCCTTCCCCCGTTGATCAGCACTTTCTCTTCCCCATCGCGGGTGATTTCCAGAATTTGTCTGTCCTCTTCATCCTTCGCTACGGTACCCAGCGGAACTTCAACAATCACATCTTCTCCGTCGGCGCCGGTTTTAAGGGCCCCGGCACCAGGTTCACCATTGCCTGCAAAAATATGCTTACGGTATCTCAGATGGAGAAGGGTCCACATTTGAGCGTTTCCTTTGAGGATTATGTGTCCTCCCCTCCCCCCATCGCCACCGTCCGGACCTCCTTTAGGGACAAACTTCTCCCTTCTCAGATGGGCGGAACCTGAACCGCCTTTCCCTGAACGGCAAAAAATCCTTACATGGTCAACAAAGTTGGATTGTCCCATAATGACTTAAAGAAAAGTTTACCGGAAGAAGGAAACTAAATTCCGGCCATGGGATCCATGATCTTCCGGATCCGTTCAAATATTTCGCTTATCTCTCCCACCCCTTCCACAGGTTGATGTTTCCCGGCAGACTTGTAATGATCTATTACAGGTGAGGTTTGTTGCTGGTAGACAGTGATACGATTTTCGATGGTTTCCAGATTATCATCGGCACGACCAGTTTCTTTTCCCCGATTCAGCAATCTTTTAATCAGTTCCTCTTTTTCTACTTCAAGGGATATCATGAGACTGATCTCTTCGCCGAGTGAATCCATAAGTTTATCAAGGGCTTCGGCCTGAGCAACGGTTCTTGGAAATCCGTCGAATATGAATCCATTGGCATCCTTGTTATTTTGCAACTTATTTCGGATCATTCCGATTACGATCTCATCGGAAACCAGTTCACCCTTGTCCATAATCGCTTTTGCCTTTTTTCCAAGCTCGGTTCCGTTTGCGATCTCAGCCCGCAGAATATCTCCTGTAGACAAATGTACCAGATCATAACGGTCTATAATATTCTCAGATTGTGTTCCTTTCCCTGAGCCCGGAGGGCCAAACAAAACAAGATTCAACATTTTGTGTTTTTTTAATGGTTAGTATTATGGAACCACAAAGATAAGAAATATTCATTGCCCGGCTTACGGGGAATAAATGAAGAGAGGGTATCCCCTGAATCTGGAGGATACCCTCTTCAACGATAGTTTTTTCTTTTCAGGCTTCCTTTGCCTTGCTCTTGAATGAACTGATCCGGAAAGGAGCATAAAGCGGACAAAATCCAACCAGGGAGGTTAAAAGGAAAATACCTCCCAAAATCAGAAGAATGATTGCCAGGGTTCCGGAAATGGTATTGGTAAAATACAAAATCGCAATGGCAGCCACAACCAGAATACGAATGATCCTGTCGGCAGCACCCATGTTCTTCTTCATAGATTTTTGTTTTTAGGTTAATAATAAATATCCAGGATTGAAATTTATGAAAAAAGGATGAAAACCATACTCTTATATCGTCTAAAACAGGAAAAAACCTTGTTG
>CAZNFR010000009.1:65876-68016 GCA_964572225.1 uncultured Bacteroidaceae bacterium | reverse complement strand
ATGTACGACTTTTAGCAAATAAGGATGTCCATTTTTTCAATTTAAACCTACAAAAAAATCAAAGAACGATTGTTATTAATTGTTTAATTATTTTCAAAAATTGATTTTCTGTTTTCCAGCCGGTAACTTTTTCCTGATAACCGGATAATTTCACAGTGGAACAGGATTCTGTCCAGCAAAGCAGTTGCTACTACTTCATCATCAAGAAGGTCCACCCATTGCTCTGGACTTTTATTAGTTGTTACAATCAAAGATGCTTTTTCATGCAGATGATTAATAAAATTGAACAGGGCAACCGCTTGTTGCTTGTCCAGGGCAAAGAGCATAATATCATCAATAACCACCAGGTGAGCTTTTAAAAGTCGTTTATATTCTGCACCTGCACTACGTGTAATGTCTTTTAGCTTTAACATCTCCATGATTTGCTCCATGGTTCTGAAGTATGCCCGGTAACCATTTTTCAGAGCGTCATGGCATAATCCGGCAGCGATGTATGTTTTACCCACACCAGAAGGCCCCATCAACACCAGGTTATAACTTTGCTCCAGCCACATACATTCTCTGAGTTGGTTAAGCTGTTGCCTGGATAATCCGTTGGAAAAAGCATGGTCGTACTGTTGCAGATCATGCTTCAGGGGCAACCAGGCCGTTTTGAGTCTCCTGGCCAGGTCTCGTTTACTGCGATGATCGATCTCCAGTTGTAACAATTTCAATGCAAAATCAGCATAACTGTATTTTTGCTCATTGGCTACAGAGATAAGGTTCTCAAAATTATCATGCAGGCCACTGAGATTTAAATGGGAAGCATGTTCCATCATGGTCTTTGTCTTTTCTGTTTGTTTCATCTTTTCTTTAGTTCATTAGATTTTTATAATCGGATATATTTGATTTCTCCGGCGTAATGGTAAAAGCTGTTTTGTTAATGCTTTTCACCTTGAAAGAAGAGGGTAGTTCTTTATCTGGATTATTTGTTTCTGCCTGGATTTTTCTTGCAACCATTTCCAGGTCTGTCGCTTTGTAGATACTATGAAGCAAGCAAAAGTCAATGGCTTTTCTCATAAGTTCTATCCCAAAGGTCTCTATCTGCTTTTCAATCAGCACTAACTGGTCCCGGATATACCGTGGATTGCTTTTTCTGATTTTTTCCAGGTAATCTCTTACCACATTATCCTCAGGAAAGTTACCTGCTAATTTATCAGCCAGGGTATCGATTTTCAGGCTGTAATCCCTTTTAAGGTTGTTACTGCCCACATGTTTGCCTTTGCCGCTGGCACGCTTATACCTGATAATTTCATTGTGATTTTGGTCCAGGAAAACCAGATAATCATCCACAATCTGTACTATTACTTTAGTTGATTCTCCCTGATAGGTACCCCTTGGTAAACAATAAAAATTGCCTTTGTATGCAATGGTGTTGTCTTTTCGCACACTGACCAATGCTTATTATCCGAAGTTTGGGAAACAGCGCTAAATGGTCTTAAATGCAGCATTTCATTGAGCCATTCCTCCCTTGGGATTTTCCTGGTAACAGAGTGGATTTTTATATTGCCTGTCCTGGATAACCATGCTTCCCCCTGTTGGTTTAACACAGGAAGATCTATATACTTCCTGCCTCGTAAAAAGTTGTACTTAATGTATTTGACCACATTTTCAACTTTCCCTTTGGGGATCTGACTTGCGACAGAAGTATTGCTGATAACCACGGTAATTAACATACGATCGGAAAGCATCTGTCAGAAGCAAATCACCATGGTTCTCACTAACCAGCATAAGCGTATCCTGATCATATACAATTTGCTTTGGGATGCCCATATAATATGCAAAGCATTGTTCATGGGCCTCAATAACCGCCTCTGTTGTAAACGGACTAACACGGAAAACCATGAACTTCTGTCTTGAACGAGCCAGGACCATTGCAAAAAAGTATACTTTCTTACGTGTTCCCTTCTGGGTGGTCATGTTATATTCCCCAAAATCAGCCTGTGCCTGATAACCATAAGGCTGCTCTTCTACCTTTCCAAAATCCCGGTGATTAAACTGTTTTGGGATCTCATACTTGTTGCGAACCCATAAAACAAAATTGAAAACGGTCTTTTCATTTACATCCGTTAACTCATCATAATGCTCCTTTAGCCAATCG
>CAZNFR010000009.1:43401-65866 GCA_964572225.1 uncultured Bacteroidaceae bacterium | reverse complement strand
ATCGTGAACCTGTGCCGCTGATGCTTCCGGACAGTCTTCCAACCGATCCCGTATAAAATCTTCGTAAGGAGCTAGCCGTTTCCTTCTCGGCTGTCCTTCTGATTTAAAAAAGAGATATTCTTCTTCACTCATATTAAAATATTTTATTTAGTAGATTGAAGGCCAAAATCCAATGTAGCAACTCAGGGGCCTTAAGGAAAAATTTGAAAAGCACGGATTTACAGAAACCCCCGGGCCTTTGGAAGACAAAGAGGTATATTCCAAAAATGTATGGGTAAATCCTGTAAACTCTATTTTCCGAACAAGGTAGAAAACCCATCCCTTAAGATTTACTCAAGACTGAAACCTTACCTGAACTCAATTTCTATTTTCCTGTTTATAACATTAGGTTATCATTCTTAAAAACTGTTAATTCGATTTGACCTAAAACATAATAGGAGAGTTGAAACCAGGTTATTTATGAATCTTGAGTTTTGAAATTCGGCTGGCATTCAACCCATTGAATAATCCGACAAATAGGCAAAAGCGATTCGTAAATAATCCTTTTAATGAAAATATGCACTATACCAGATTATATACAGACCAACACGGCGATAGTCGCTTCGAAACCGTGGAAATCGAGTTAACTGGACAAGGAATGATCGGCGACCTGTCGCGCAAATTCCCGGTGAAAAGCATTCAGTTCAGAGAAAATCCGCCTGAATATGACTGGGATTTCCATAATGCACCGCAGAAACAGTTTATCATCCTGCTGGATGGTGAAATTAAAATAACCACCAGTACCGGCGAAAAACGGATCTTCCGCGCAGGCGATATCATTCTGGCTGAGGACACCACCGGCAAGGGACACAAAACGAGAAACATTAAAAAAGAAGTCAGAAAATCTCTATTCATTGAATTATGAAAAATATCACAGGATTACATCATGTAACCGTTTTATCCTCAGATCCTCAGAAAAATCTGGATTTCTATTCCGGTATCCTGGGATTGAGGCTGGTTAAAAAAACCATAAATTTTGATGCCCCCGATGTGTATCACCTCTATTATGGAGATGAGACCGGAAGTCCGGGAACCATTATGACCTTTTTCCCCATTCCCGGCCTGGCCAAAGGAAGAAAAGGTCAGGGTCAGCTTACTGAAACGGCCTTTTCCATCCGCGAAAACTCGCTTGATTACTGGATGAAAAGGCTTGACCGCTTTGGGATCCCCTATAAAGATCCTCAACAACGGTTTGATAATGAAGCTTTTATTTATCTAGAGGATTTCGACGGACTGGGCATAGAGTTGGTTGCGAATGCGGTTGATAAAAGAGCGGGCTATAGCTATGGTCATATTCCCGGAGAGCACTCAATAAAAGGATTCCACGGGGTCTCCCTTACTGAGGAAGGATATGAAAGAACTGCGGCCCTGCTCACTCAATTCATGGATCATAAGCTTATTGGGGAGAAGGGCAATCGTTTTCGTTTTTCAGCTTCGGGAAATCCGGGTGATTATGTGGATGTATTGTGCTCGCCCGATCGCACGCGAGGTTTGTCAGGGAGCGGAACCGTTCACCATGTAGCCTTTGCCACCGCCAACGATGAGACCCAGCAGGAGGCGCGTGAAAAACTTTTATCGGCCGGACTCAACACCACCCCTATGCTCGACCGACAATATTTTCACTCCAGTTATTTCCGGGAGCCCGGTGGCATTTTGTTTGAGATTGCCACCAGCGATATTGGATTTGAAATTGACGAAGAAAGGTCCGAACTTGGTAAATCTTTAAAACTTCCTCCCTGGCAGGAAGTCAGCCGGCCCATCATCGAAAAAGGCCTGCAGCCCATTGAGTTAAACTTCAAAAGCTATCAGAACTAATGCATCAATATCGGATTCTCGAAAAAGGAAAACCTTTAAAGCAGGCATCGAAAGCCCTCATCCTCCTTCATGGCCGGGGTAGCTCGGCACAAAATATTCTAAGTCTGGCCGATGAATTTTGCGATGATAAATTTTACATTGCAGCCCCGGAGGCGACCAATCAGTCCTGGTATCCCTACCGCTTCCTGGCTCCGGTGGAGCAAAATGAGCCCTGGCTGAGCTCGGCAGTAGATACCGTGAAAAGACTGATGGATGAAACGGCGGAAGCGGTAGAAACAGAGAATATTTACCTTATGGGATTCTCACAGGGAGCTTGTTTAGCACTGGAGGTAACGAGTTGTTTTGCTATGAAATACGGTGGTGTGGTTAGTTTCACCGGCGGATTGATTGGTGAAAATCCGGATCCGGAGAGATATTCGGGATCCTTTGACGGAACCCCGGTTTTTATCGGCAATAGTGATGTGGATCCCCATGTGCCACTTAAAAGAAGCGAGGAATCCAAAGCGATAATGGAAAAGATGGGTGCCCGGGTTATTCTTAAGGTTTACCCTAACATGCCACATACCATTAACCAGGATGAGATCCTGACCGTCAGAAAAGAGATCTTTAGCCTGGATTAATCAAAAACTAAAAATCCATCCCTGTACATGAGAAAAGTTTTCCACAAAATACCCGGCCTTATTATTCTGTCATTCCATCTCTCCGGCTTTGCTCATACGCAGGAACACAATACAGAGAGCGGCCTTTCCCAGGAAAAAGTCCGATCAGAGAAAAGGCCTTCACCCCTCAGGGAGTATTCGGTCGACAGTCTCACTGCTTACAGGTTACGCTCTGATTTTA
The DNA here is from genome assembly GCA_964572225.1 of uncultured Bacteroidaceae bacterium. Taxonomy (GTDB): domain Bacteria; phylum Bacteroidota; class Bacteroidia; order Bacteroidales; genus CAZNFR01. The sequence goes on along the minus strand of CAZNFR010000009.1, from coordinate 63,172 downwards.
CTGCGAAGTTGGACGAAAACAGAGGCTGGGCAGCCCCTGTGAATGAGTCAGCCACCCTTACCGTAGACACTCCTTTTCGGATTCGTTTCGAGGTGGAGTCCGATAGCCATCCGGGTCGGCGACAATACGGATTACAGTATCGCCGGAACGATGGTCCCTGGATTTATGTTGACGCACATGAATTCCCCTGCCCTTCCGCCGCTTCACCCACCCTGAGTATTGTTGGATGTGAAGCTTATTTTTATGGTGAAGAAGCGAAGGATCTGCTGGCCATCTCGAACCTCCCCCCAAATCCTGGAGCGGGAATCACCCTATCACCGGCAACCCCTTCCTGGTATCCGGAGCCTGCCACCGGGGCTTCGGCTGAATGGGAATGGTCGCTTGTGGTGCGTCACTGGGCCGACGGTCCGGAACAACTGGTGGACGGAGAGCGGATTGCCTTAAGGGTGGTTGATCAGCTTGGTTTGCCTCTTCCAGGAAACATACCTGAGTTTACCATACGTGTACCCGTTCAGCATCTGGGCGGAACCTTTGTAGAGACACCGGCCCGGATCGGACCTTGGGAAACCGCAACAGGGGAGCTTTACTTTATCATGGAGCCAACGGAAACCGATAACGTATTTATGATGGTAAAATCGACCGACGAAGGTAGAACCTGGTTTGAAGCGGACGGGGCCCACCGTCCCTGGGCAGACGATCTCGAAGGGGTTGGGTCGGTCATGACCGGGAATGGGGTGATCCATATTGTGCATCAGACCTCCGACCATGTCTTTTATCATGCCTTTGCCACTTCGGAAAACAAGGAAACGCCCGACCGCTGGATCATTGATAGCAGAGTAATTGCGAGTCCGCCGGAACCCCCTACCCAGGTAGCCGATATTACCGTCCGACCCGACGGAAGTCTGGTGACAGTCTATGGTGCCGGTCCGACGGTCCATTATAGCATACGGAACAACAAGGGTGAGTGGAGCCAGGGAAGAAGGATAGATCCTGACCAGCCCAACCTTACCAGTCCCACGATACTCTGCAGACCCGATGGATTAACGGATATTGTGTATAAGAGCATGGATGGGAAAGCATGGGCACGACGATTATCACCAGATAATACCCTGAGTGCACCCCGCGTGATCGCGCATAAACTGGGGAATAGCGAAAATGAAACGGTTGCGATTCTTCCCCTGGCTTACCTGGCCGGAATTGAGTCCACCCTTGCAGTTTTTCGTAAGGCCGATGTATACCTTTATATGAGCCTTAGTTTGGAAAATAAATCCTGGTCATCTCCCCTTAAGGTTTCCAATCATAAGGTGGTTACCAACGCGGTTGATTCTGAGCAAGTGGGAGCCGATGTGATTAGTTTCCAGGATCGGGTTTACCTTGTATATATCAGAGAGGATAACAGGGACCTGTACATGAGTACCATCCATGATTTTAGTCAGACACCTGAATCAACAATGATCGTGGAAGGTATTGAAGGCTCATGGGTGCGGGGCCAGATCCTGGAGCATCACTCAGATTCACCCGTCTATGGAATCGTTTACGATGCAGGGAGTAAAGGCGGATCGGGCTTTAACCGGTTTATTGCAGTTGAAATAGATAAGAAATAAAATATGTACAAGAATAGTAAACCAGAGCCGATGCAGAGTTTTTTCAGATCAATTGGCATTATTCTCCCAATTATCCTTATAAGCGCTGCGTCTTGCTTGTCAAAGACCAAATTGGACAAAGCTGCATGGCTGGAGGGCACCTGGGAAAACAAAACCTCCAGGGGTAGCATATTCGAAAACTGGAAAGTGGTATCCGAAACAGAGATGCGGGGAAAGAGCTATAAGTTGCAGGAAGAAGACACCTTGGTTTTTGAGACACTCGGACTGATAGAAGAAGATGGTAAGGTTTTCCTTATTCCTACTGTGATGAATCAGAATGATCAACAGCCGGTAGTGTTCACTCTGACTGAAATCAGCAATTCTTTGATGATCTTTAAGAGACCGGAACATGATTTCCCACAGGTAATTGAATACCGAATGATATCTGTAGATTCGCTGATAGCCGAGATCTCAGGGTTTGTGAATGGCGAAATGCGCAGATCCCGCTTTCCGATGAAACGAGTATATTAAAGCATTATCTATGAAATCTGTTTTACTGAATTTATTATTCACCTTCCTATTCGTTAACCTTTCCAGTCAGGAAAACTTCGGAGAAAAAACCGATCAAATTGATTCAATTATGAGTGCCTACCTGGTGTTGGATGGACGGCAACCGGTCTACAATTTTATGCTCTTTGCTGAAAATGAAAAAACCGGATTCCGTGTTCATAAGGGTGCAGGCATAATAAGACGCAAAGGCAAACCCATAGAGGCTGACTTTCAATATAAAGTAGCCAGCATTACCAAAACCCTGGTTGCCACCGTAATCCTTCAACTGGAAGAGGAAGGAAAGTTAAGGTTAGATGACAAAGCGGGAGCCTACCTGAATGGGATAGATTTTTTACGCTACGGGGAGATTCATATTCTGGACAAGGTATCCTATTCAGATTCCATTACGATTAAACACTTATTGACGCACACATCTGGGATAGCGGATATTTTTACTGATAAAGATCTTCGTTTCAATATCAGTGTGTTGTTGAATAAAAAAAGGCAATTCAATCCTGAAAGGATCATTAGCGTTTTCTACCGTTATAAACTGAATAAAAATCCGGCGAATAAACCTGGTCATGGGTACCAATATTCAGATATGAATTACATGCTTTTGGGTTTCATTATTGAACAGCTTACCGGGCAAAGTCTTCCCCGGGAAATTCGGGAAAGAATTCTGGAAAAAGTAGACATGGAGAACACCTACTTCGAGTACTATGAAGACATTCACGGTCATGGTAAAATGGCCGATGCTTATCTGAACAAAATCAATATCACCCAAAAGATCAATACTTCCTATGAATGGGCAGGAGGAGGATATGTTTCTACGGTAAAAGACATGGCAGATTTTATCAGGGCTTTATTTAGCATGGAACTGTATAAAGATCCGGATACTTTAAAGAAGATGATGGATATATCAGAGAGTCAGCAATTCGGAGGCGGATATGGGCTGGGACTTTTCCAGTGGGAATTGAACGATATCCTTTTCTATGGTCACGGCGGCTTCTATGGTTCCATCCTGGCCTACAGTCCTGAAAAAAAATTGATTATATCTGCTAATATCGGACAGGTGAGTCCACCTTATCGCACCAGAACCGTCATTGAAGCTTTACTCACTGTGATTGAAGAGTAAAATAGAAGGTAAAAAAAGGCAGGTCTGCAACGGACCTGCCCTTCTTATAGTAGGATTTTTTTGCACTATTTCAGATCAAACCGGTCGAGGTTCATCACCTTGTCCCAGGCTTTCACGAAGTCTTTCACAAATTTTTCTTCTGAATCGGAGGAACCGTAGACTTCGGCAAGGGCCCGAAGTTCTGAATCGGCACCAAAGATAAGATCCACCCGGGTGGCAGTCCATTTCTTCTCACCGGTCTTTCTGTCGGTGCCTTCGAATAAGTCCTGATCATCCGAACCGGCTTTCCACGTAGTACCCAGATCCAGCAGGTTCATAAAGAAATCGTTGGTAAGGGTACCGGGCTTATCGGTGAACACACCGTGTTTTGAACCATCCCAGTTGGTGCCCAACACCCTCATTCCCCCGATCAGTACCGTCATTTCAGGAGGAGTAAGCGTAAGAAGCTGAGCACGATCCACCAGCATTTCCTCGGCAGTTACAGAAAATTTATCCCTCTGGTAATTGCGGAAACCGTCAGCATGAGGCTTAAGCACATCAAAGGATTCGAGATCGGTTTGTTCCGCTTTCGCATCGTTTCTGCCCGGAGTAAAAGGAACAGTGATGGAATGACCCGCATCTTTGGCAGCTTTTTCAATAGCGGCGCATCCACCCAAAACAATAAGGTCGGCCAAGGAGACCTTCTTATTTCCGGATTGCGCGGCATTAAAATCTTCCTGTACTTTCCTGAGCGCATCCAGCACTTTTGCCAGCTGTTGTGGATTATTCACTTCCCAGCTTTTCTGGGGTTCCAGCATGATTCTGGCTCCATTGGCTCCACCCCTCATATCCGATCCACGGAAGGTAGAGGCCGAAGCCCATGCCGTGAGGACCAGTTCAGACACTACAAGTCCGGTAGCCAGGATTTTTTCCTTCAGCGCGGAAATATCCGAATCGTTGATTACCTCAAAATCCACTGTTGGTATCGGATCCTGCCAGATCAGCTCTTCTTCGGGTACTTCAGCACCCAGCAAACGGGCGCGTGGTCCCATATCCCGGTGAGTAAGCTTGTACCATGCACGGGCAAAAGCATCCTGGAACTCATCCGGATTTTCATAGAATCGCCTGGCGATGGGCTCATAATCCGGATCCATTTTCAATGAAAGGTCGGTGGTAAGCATCATGGGTTGATGACGCTTGTTGGGATCATGCGCATCGGGCACGGTTCCCGCACCTGCATCCCCTTTGGGTTTCCACTGGTAAGCACCTGCGGGACTTTTGGTGAGTTCCCATTCATACTCAAAGAGATTCTCCAGATAATTACTGCTCCATTGGGTTGGTGATTTTGTCCATGCACCCTCAAGTCCGCTGGTAATGGTATGTCCGCCATGACCAGTACCAAATTTGTTCTTCCATCCCATCCCCTGCTGTTCGATGCTGGCTCCAGCCGGTTCCGGTCCAAGATGTTCGACTGAAGGGGCTGCACCATGACATTTCCCGAAGGTATGTCCACCGGCAATCAATGCCACGGTTTCCTCATCATTCATGGCCATTCGGGCGAAAGTATCCCTGATGTCGTGTGCGGCGGCCACCGGATCAGGTTTTCCGTTTGGACCTTCCGGGTTGACATAGATCAAACCCATCTGGACTGCGGCCAGCGGATTCTCGAGTTCTCTTTTTCCGCTGTATCTTTGATCGCCCAGCCATTTATCTTCCGAACCCCAGTAAATATCCTCCTCGGGTTGCCAGATATCTTCGCGTCCACCCCCAAAACCGAAGGTTTTGAATCCCATAGACTCCAGTGCGCAGTTCCCTGCAAGGATTAACAGGTCGGCCCAGGAGATCTTTTTGCCGTATTTTTGCTTCACCGGCCAGAGTAGCAATCTTGCCTTATCGAGGTTGGCATTATCGGGCCAGCTGTTGAGGGGCTCAAATCTTTGGTTCCCTGTGCCTCCTCCCCCGCGTCCATCCTGGATACGATAGGTACCGGCACTGTGCCATGACATGCGGATAAAGAAGGGCCCGTAATGACCATAATCGGCCGGCCACCAGTCCTGAGAGGTAGTCATAAGCTCGAATATATCTTTTTTAACTGCGGTAAGATCCAGTTTTTTGAATTCTTCCGCATAATTAAAGTCATACTCCATCGGATTAGCGCGTTCGGAGTGTTGCCTTAGAATGTTAAGGTTCAGTTTATTAGGCCACCATTCCCGGTTTGACGGGCCCCTTCCGGGGGCTCCTATCATACTCCCGGCCTTAAAAGGCCTTTTGTTTTCATCTTTTTTCTGATTGTTTCCCATCTTCGATAGATTTATTAGAGTGTAAATGTAATGTTCAGCAGCAGGCTATTCTATTATAAAAAGCCTTAAGCGAACAATTTAAAGATTTTTTTTGAAGGAATAAACTCCTTAATAATTGCCGGATTGGATAAAAGGATTCGGCCAATTCAGGAGAACCCACCATAAGAAATGCTATCAGCCAATTACAGGACCTTCCTCAATCACCCATAAGCCATTTATACCAATTATAAATTACAAACCTAGGGATTTTGCTATTCTAAATCCGATCAGAAGGTGCTATTCTCGGGTCTATGAATTAATCGTTAATTGCGACAAGAATAAGGTGTAAATTGAAACCTCCACATGCATTTCATGTAAAAACATCAGTATAGTTGGATTAAAAAACTCAGGCTTTAGCTGCTAAGATTAAACCACTGAGGAAAATTCAAGTCAAACGATAAAATTGAAACCATTAATAACAATTATGAAAGCACTTATATATCTGAGCTTAGCGCTAATCTTCATCCCCGTCCGCAGTCAGCTTATTGAGCACAGGATAGAACCTTCACTCACCGACGAAAAAATCGATGGCAACAATGTCGAGCATTATTGCTACTACAACCCGGATACCGAATCTCTGGGAAAACTATTGCTCTTTTTTCCTGGTACTACGGCCACACCGTGGGATTACCGATTATTTCAGCAAACTTCTGCTGAACTGGGTTATCACAGCATTGGACTGAGTTATGAGAACCTTGAATCCATCAACCGGGATTTGTGTCCTGCCACCAACGATTCCACATGTCATCGCAGAGCAAGGACCGAAGTCTGGTTTGGAACAGATTATCACGAAGCCCTGGAAATTTCCTATGAAAATTCGATTGTTCACAGATTACGGAAATTACTTATTCACCTCCGGGAAAATCACTCCGCGGAAGGTTGGGGCCAGTATCTGGTGGACGATACCATCATTAACTGGCAAAAAATAGTAACAGCCGGTCATTCTCAGGGGGCTGGTCATGCAACCTTCTGCTCAAAACATTTCCAGGTGGAAAGGGTGATCATGATTTCCTGGATTGACTGGATGAGACCCGGCAAAAATCCGGATTGGATCACCATGGAAGGCCCTACTCCCGATAGTGCATATCATGGTTTTATCCATACCGGTGATGCCTCCATATATAATGGTATTCCCACTACCTGGGATAACCTGGGAATGGATGAGTATGGTCCGATAACGTCCATTGACAGTTCACAGGCGCCCTTTCATTTTACCCATTCCCTGATTACCAGTATGCCCATTGATTCTTCCGAAACAGAAACCAACTATCACAACTGTACGGTGGTTGACTGGATGACACCCCTGGAAGGAGATGGCATTACCCCTGTCCTTAAACCAGTTTGGGAATATCTTTTAGGAAAAGAGGATTTTCTTACCCAAAAAATGGAGTATCCTTCAGGCAGGGATCAGCTTTCCTCTTATCCGAATCCTGTGCAGGATGTTCTGTATTTTCCGTCTCTGCAAGACAAAAAAGATTTCAGCCATTCTCTGATCAACCTAAGCGGAGAAGTATTGTTCAGATTGGAGAATGAAGCAGCAATAAACTGTTCCAATCTGGATCCGGGCGTCTATATTATTAAAACCCGGGAGGGAAATATCTACCATACCACAAAAATTATTAAAAACTGATCATGAAAGGCTTATCCCTTTACTTAATTTTACTCATATCCTTACCCCTCTTCGGTCAGAACGCACAAAGAATTTCGGTTCCGGGTTTCAGCTATATCGACCCTGAAATATACAGCGAAGACAATAAACTTGCCTTTCAAACCGGCAATGGAAGTGTTTGGCTTGCTGAACTGGATCCAATTACTGGAACCTTCGTTTCGGAGAATGGACTGGACCTCAGGATCGATACGGGAGCATCAAACCTGATCCAAAGTTTTAATGGCCCCGAATTTGGTTTTGACTCCCAGGGTTGGGCCATTTTCTATTCCAAAAATAACGGAGCTACTCCCCAGGCATGGAAGGCGGTTGTGGATAACGGGAAGGTCACCAACACCCCACTTACTTCAGGAAACAAAGCACGACTCTCCATATTAGCCACTAAATCAGCTGATTCAGAAAGTATCCGCATCCTCTATTCCAAGGGTGCCTCCCTTAACACCGGAGTATTTGGATGGACAGATGAGGAGAATCCTGATGCAGAGACCATTATAGACAGTACTGATCGGGGGGTGAGATGGATTGACGACCTGCAGAAATTTATTTACATAAAACAAACCGGGAAAAATGCCGGACAATTATTTCTTTATGATACAGAATCTTCCACGGAGGTTCAGATAACCCAGGATGAAGTAGCCAAGTCCTATGCCTATGGATGGGTGGCTCCTGAATATAATGAGTTAATCACCCTGGTGCTGGAAGGTGATACAGCCATAGCCATTTACAGGGATTTGGGAAATGAATACTGGGATAAGATAACTACCCTATCGGTTCCCGGAGCATCGGCTTATTCCCATATAGGCTCTCCTGAGACATTTGTGGCAGCAGGAAAATCTTACATAAGCTTTGTAACCAAGGTGGATTCGACCGGTTCGGCTTATGACCATTCCGAGGTATGGCTTATGAGTATTGATGAAGATCCGCATAAACGCTTTACCCTTCGATGCGATGATGGAAGTCCTGAGATTATCCGATCCGACCCAGAAAGTTTCCTGGGTGAAGAGGAAGTATTTATATACTATAACCGAATAACGGAGGAAGGGACCTACGAAATATGGCGCTATGCGACCGGGATTCCGGTAAAAATGGAAGTGGGCGGAAATGAAGTCTCTTTGGGAAAATCCGACCCGGTCTACCCTAATCCTGCCAGGGATATTCTGAATGTCCCCTGTCCGCAGGGCTATGAAATCTATTCCCTTTCCGGACAACTTTTGCTGAAAGACCCGCTCCCAAGCCATCAGATTCAGATTTCCGGTCTTCATCCGGGAATGTACATACTTAAACGCCCCGGGCAATCAGATCGGTTTATTAAAGAATAGAATTCCCTGTTAAAGTGTGGGTTATATTTTGAATCCCGCTTACACGGCCTTATTTTTACCTAAAAATCAACACTATGGGAAAATTGGCCATACTATGGATCTTTTCTGTAATCATTTTCAGTTGTAGCCATTCTCAAAACACCGGGTCCTATGATTTAATTGGCGGACCTTGTGAGGGTTGTGAAGCTGTTCTTGAGCACAGAGGAATGGTTCTCAATGCAGTTGACACCCTTCCCGGATTTGAGGAAGCAGGTACGCAAATAAAATTAAGCGGTACAGTTTATCAGAAGGACGGGAAAACTCCGGCCGGAGATATTATTCTATACTTTTATCAGACCAATCAGGAAGGAATCTACCAACCCGGCCCTGAAGCCACCGGATGGGAAAGGCAGCACGGTTATATTCGTGGTTGGCTGAAAACGGACGAGAATGGCAGCTATACCCTCTACACGCTAAGACCTGCACCCTACCCTTCCCGTTCAGAACCGGCCCATATCCATGTCATCGTTTTGGAACCGGATGGCCGGTATTACTGGATTGAGGGTTATCACTTTGAAGGAGATCCCTTGCTCACAGATAAAGAACTGGATCCCGATTCACCAAGGGGAGGCAAAGGACTGGTATCGCTCACTCCAAAAAATGGCTTACTGGTCGGGGAAAGGGATATTTTCCTCGGCAGAAATATTGAGGATTATTAAGCTCAATTCATTTCTGGTTATTTCTTTACTACTTTCTTCCTCAGTACCCTGCCTTCCGAATGAACCTCAATGATATATACTCCCGGCAGGACATATCCCAGATCCAGTTCCGATGTCTCGCCGAACTGACCGGCGGGTTCTGAATATACCACCCGACCCTGCAAATCATGGATCCTGATCATTCCTGCTTTGGATAACCATTCACTATGAATACTTAACCGGTCCACAAAGGGATTTGGGTATACAAACAGGTCATTATCATAATTTTCAGATGCATACCAGGATGGACTATTTACGGTAGATTGTTCGGGAAAGATAATCCCTGAAAAATGCGGATGGTAGAGATCCTCAAGGACTTCAAAGGCACCTCCAACATAAACTACTGAATCGTAGGCTGCCATGGCAAGGATTATCTGAATATTACCGGGACCGAATCCAAAATAGGGAGTTTGAAAAAGGGGCAGGCCGCTATCTTTACCTACCAGGGTGATCCCGTTAAATGGTTGGTTTTCGATCTCCAGAATGTTATCGCCTGCGATCAGTATTCCATCACGAAACTCAATCATTTTATTAACCGTACCGTTAGCAGGACTGGGGGTTGTGACTCTTGGATTCCAGGGGAGAACAGCAGCGGTAACCGGATCCACTGCCCCCATTCTCAGCCTTTCTACTCCTTTAATGGACTTAAAAAAACCACCCAGGAAAATCCGGTTTTCATCCGGAATTATACTTGTAACTGCAACCGACATGGGTACATCATAGGAGAGCTGGGGATCCCAGGAAAGTATATTTCCGTTGAAGTCCGCCGCTGCAAGCTTGTTCCTGACAGAATCTCCAACCATTTCAAAATCTCCTGAAAAATAAAGGGTACTATGCTCATTGGAAGCAACTACCAGCTGGACTTCTGCATCGGGTTCCAGGGTAAAGGGCAAAAGAGATCCATCAGCGGCAAATGCAGCAATTTTGTTTCTTGGCTGGCCGGCAGCAGTTGAAAAATTCCCGCCTGCATAAAGAATTCCGCTCACCGGGTCCTGATCGATACTATAGACAAAATCATCAAATGCAGGGTTCCAGCCCGGAATGGGTGAGCCATCGGTTCCGTCAAATCCCTTAATATTTTGAAGGGTCTGAGAGTCCCATCCTGCCAGGTAAACCACATCTCTCTGAGCATCCAATTCAATATCCATTACCGTGAGAAAATTGCTTTCCGGGGCCCAGTCCAGAATTTCTCCGGACTCAAGGTCCAGGGCAAATGCATTATCCCTGACCTTTTGGTGCAGCATTTCGAACTCTCCCCCTACAATAAGATCATCCCCGTTGGAAAGCATGGCTGTTATTGCCCAATCGGTTCCCAGGTTCCAGTCCGGATCCGGATCTCCCCCTGAATTCAATCTTGTGATAAAAGGCAGATCAAGGTCATTAACCGTGGTAAAATCGCCTCCAACGTAGATATCCCCGCTATGACTAACCAATGAGAAGGCCTCTGCATTCAGTTCATAAGGAGTATCCATAAGGTTTCCATTCAGACTTACTGCAGCCAGATTAACCCTGTCCTGTCCCATGGCTTTCGTGAAGCTTCCGGCAAGATATACAATAGTATCCTCAACAATAATGTCATTAACCCTCACCCCAAAGACCCCGCTAAGTCCGGGTGACCAGCCTGCCTCCGTTCCTGTATTCACGTCAAAGGCTTTTACAAATCCCACGAAGTTTCCCCCAACATAAAGAATATCATTATGCAGGAACAAGGTATTGCCCTGTCCAATCCCTGCTTCAGGAAAAGCCTGAGGCAATCCGGTAGTCAGATCAATGCTTGCCAGTGCCCGGTATGTGGAGCCACCCACCGTGGAAAAGAATCCGGTAATAAACAGGTCGTCTCCATGAACGAGCATATCGTTTACAAAAAGGTTGGGACCCGGATTGAATGAGGTAACCGTATTGGATGAAAGATCATAAGCCCCCAGATAATTCCTACCCGTTCCACCGATATTTGTAAAATTTCCACCTATATACAGGATGTTGTTTTGGAGTGCAAGGGTGTTCACCTTATTATTCACCGTCAGGGTAAAGTTAGGATCTACGGTAAAGTCAGGAAGGATGCGTGCAATATTATTGCGGATTACAATTCCTATCCTATCGAAATCACCACCAACAAACCATCCCCCCTGCCCATCCGGAATAATGCAATAAATATTGCCATCCACCCAGGGAAAGACCAGGTCGGGCATGGTATCTGCCTGAGGAAGATATGTTAATCCACCGGTAAGGTAACCTGCCATATCAATTAATCCACCCACATAGAGTGTGGTACCTTTCCTTTCAATATCAAATATCTGTCCTGAAGGACTTATTCTTCTTTCAATAAGCTCCTGTGCAAAAACAGCGGAAGAAAAAAAGAAGAAAATCGCTATTAAACTTGTTGCATATTTCATGGCGAAAAAAATTGATTTGCATTCATAATAAATCCCATCCTCCTGTATCCGGAGGTCAGATTAGTAATGAAAATTAGTTGGTAGAGTTAAATCACATGCAATTGTCCAGGCAGGTTTTTCATTCCAGCTACGAACAAAAGCTTTGATATTTATGTTTTTACAGGCATAGCAATGCCAGTAAATCCATCCTGAAGCATGCAGGAAAATCCGATAAATAATGAAGGTAAAAATATACTTGCAGCAAGAGAAAAGGCAATACCCCAAATGAGGTATTCTAAAAAAAGAAGTAGTTGAAATATTTGATAAAGTATTAATTAATATAATTTTAACATGAATACTAACCGGATCCCACTCTTAAGTCTGAAAAAGGCCTTTGGCAATCAGTCCTATTGGATTGTTGATGAGATGCACAAAAAACAGATGCTTGAGCACCCCCTGGTGAACGGGCTCTTTACGATTGGTCGATCCTTTGTAATTATAGCCAATACCTTTAACTGGGATCTTGAACTAATTACGGGAGACACGCTGAGTCTAACCGGATTTACTGCTGAAGAAATTCGGGCCATGCAGGGGGATTTCGTGGTAAACTATATGGATGCTGAGCATGCAGAACATATGTTTTCAGCCATTCGGGCATTTATGGACTATTCGAATTCATGTCCTGAAACCGAAAGAGACAGAATATTTGCCGTTTATTTTTATTCAGTCAGCCGAAAATCGGGTGAGAAACTGATCATTCAACATCAAAGCATTCCCCTGATATTCGATGAGAACAGAATACCTTATATCTTTTGTAATATATACTCTGACATTACCTATCTTGAGCCCAGGAATATACCCCAGGCCATCATGGTTAACAAAGTGCGTAATGAGATCTTTCATTTCAATCCTGAGGGGCAAAACCTGATAAAACGCCAGGAAGTTTTTAGCGAAAGGGAAAAGGAAATCATCCGATACCTGGGCATGGGATATACCAGCAAACAGATTGCATCCATGTTACATTTAAGTATTGATACGGTTCGAACTCACCGGAAGAATATCCTCTCCAAGGCAGGTATTAACAACACTGCCTCGCTGGTTAAATATGCATTGATGAATGGCATTTATTAATATTTATGAGTTATGAGCTATTACTTCCTCGCAAGCATCAAAATTCATGATGAGGCTGAGTACAATAAGTATTTGGCCGGATCGAAACAGGTTTTTAGCAAATTCAAGGGTAAGTATCTTTCGGTAGACACGAATCCCATGCTGATGGAAGGTTCCTGGAACTACTCCCATCAGATATTAATAGAGTTTCCGACCAGGGAGGATTTTGATGCCTGGTACTTTTCCGATGAATATCAGGAAATTTTGCAACATCGACTGAAGGCATCCGAATCTGATTCCATCCTGATTAAAGGTATTCAAAATGAAAATTAATCCATCATGAAAACATTCATCATCTTGAATTTCATTGTTTTACATCTCAATCTTATGGCACAAGATATCCAACAACCCATCTGCGGAAGGATTGACCGGCTGGAAGCATTTGATTCCAGGTTTGTCAGTCCCCGAAATATCGACATCTGGATACCCAATCATTACGATGGAATTAAAGAATTTTCGGTGCTATAAATGCACGACGGACAAATGCTATTTAATTCATCCATCACCTGGAACGGGCAAAGCTGGGATGTGGATGATGTTCTTTGTGGGCTGTATAAAAAAGACAGGATAATGGATGTGATCGTAGTGGGTATCTGGAACATTCCTGAAGAAAGACACCCTGATTATTTTCCGCAAAAACCTTTTGAGGCTATGGATTCTCTGGATAAAGAAGTGATCAGGCAGCAGTTAAAAGAAGCCGGGAGAACTGCCTTCGAATTTAGTCCCCGGTCCGATGCTTACCTCAAATTCCTGGTGAAAGAACTCAAGCCCTATATTGATAGAAACTACCATGTTCGACCAGACCCGGAAAACACCTTTATCATGGGAAGCAGTATGGGAGGCCTGATATCCCTGTATGCCCTGTGTGAATATCCTGACATTTTCGGAGGAGCAGCCTGTCTCAGTACCCATTGGCCGGGGACCTTTTCGGTGAGCAATCCCTTCCCGGAAGCCATGATGGCTTATCTGGAAGAAAATCTCCCACCACCGGGTAGGCATGCGATCTATTTTGATTATGGGGATCAAACGCTGGATGCGCTCTACCCTCCTCTACAGCAAAAAGTGGATGACCTGATGAAAGAAAAAGGGTATTCGGAGAAAAACTGGAAAACCCTCTTTTTTGAGGGAAAGGATCATAGTGAAAATGCCTGGAAGGATAGGCTGGATATACCCCTTGCTTTTCTCCTCTCTACTGAAAAGGCTTATTAACTCAGGATCTTTCATAAACGAATCAAAAATCTCTGCTTCCCATTTTGTCGCAATTTTCCAATTTTACCTCGCACAGCTAACCTAGTTTTGCACTGAATGTTACACTTAAAAAATTAAACAAATGCAGAAACTAATTGCCTGGGTGGAGATCCCATCCGAAAATTTTGACAGAGCCGTGGATTTTTACAACAACATTCTGGACCTGAACATGGAAAAGCTGGACTTTGGTCATGAGAAAATGACCTGTTTTCCGGGCGATGAAGGAGCCATCACTTACGCAGAGGGCTACAGACCCGGGAAAGACGGAGTACTGGTGAGCTTCCATACCGGCAACCAGTTGGATGCCGTCCTCGAAAAAATCAAACAAAACGGAGGAAGCGTGATTCAGCAAAAAACCAGGATTGAAGCCGAAATCCGGGATTAATTCGCTGTTTTCAGCGATAGCGAAGGAAATAAACTGGGATTATACGGAAGCTAAAACTCCTTAGCCGGTCTGGTGAAAAACCGGACCGGTTTTTGTGCTAAATCGTTTACCTTTGCATTAGCCTATTCCCAATAATGAGCTACCAGATCACAAAACCTTTCCCAATACTCTCACCCTACGCGAGGCATTACTGGACACTCTCCGGGTCCAGCAGCGGAAAACCCCATCTGCAGCGTATTGTGCCCAGCGGACTCAATGAGGTGATTTTTTATTTCAACGACTTACCTTATTGTGATGATCCCGATTTCAGGGTTTCAGAGACCTCCATGGTAAGCGGCCATCTCAATCGCTATTATGACCTGGAGGTCCGGGGAAATCCAGGCCTGTTCTCGGTGGTCTTTGAACCGCAGAGATTATTCAGGATCCTGGGGATCAGAGCACATGAACTCTTCAACCGGAATATTCCCCTCAAATTTGTTCTTGGTAAAGAAGTGGAAGTGATTGAATCCATGCTCTACGAAGCCTGAAACTTTGAATCGAGAATAAAAATTATGAATAGTTACCCTATGACAAAACTCGGGGAGTCTGAGGGAAAGAACCATGTGGATCGCATAGGGTATATCTCGGATCTTATCCGGAAAAGAAGGGCAAAAGTAGAGATTCAGGAACTGGCATCTACAGCCTGTTTTAGCAGAAAAAAGTTTGAAAGGATCTTTTCAGAACAGATCGGCATCTCCCCTAAACGATTCCTTTAAACCATCCGTTTCCAGTATTCGGTGTATGAGAAAAGCATGAATCCTGAATGCACCCTAACCGAGCTCTCCTACCTTAGCGACTATTACGATCAGTCGCACATGATCCATGATTTCCTTAGCCTTACCGGGATGACACCCAGACAGTATTTTGTTACCTGTGAGCCCTTTTCGGATTTTTTCCTAAGCTAAGAAAATACGGTTCCGGAATTCCGGGAAATTTGTGTTTTTTGCTTTTAAGTACATCCCTTTTGACTATATTGTCGGGAAACCAGACTCATGAAAAAAGATCATAAATGCCGTATCCATTGCAGGTGGATAATCTCCCTTTTAATTATTATTGCAATACCGGAACTGGAAGCGCAAAGCTGGGATCTCACCCGAGAAAACATCGACATTGCTATCCGGGATTCTTCCATCCGGATCAACAAGGATCCCTTCAGACCCGGTTATCACCTTACTCCCCCGGTAGGTTGTATGGGTGATCCCAACGGAGGTATTTATCACGATGGATGGTACCATATCTTTTATGGCTTGCAGCCCTTTGCTTTTCATCCCGGGGCCTGGTACTGGGACCATGCCCGAAGCAGGGACCTGCTTCACTGGGAATCCATGCCTGCCGGTATCACTCCGGCCTTGGATATGGGACTCCATGCCATAGGTTCGGGTTCCACCATTGTCACTCCCAAAGGAAAGAAACTGGCTTTCTATTCACAGAGCAAGGACGGTCCAATGATGTTCTGGAGAGCCGAATTTACTAATAATCAGCTGTCTGAATGGGTGCACGAAGGAAAAAACCCCATCCTTACGCTTGAACATCCGGGTCTTCCTCCCTACGATGATTTTTGGCGCGATCCTTTTGTTTTCAGGGTGGAGGAACGATCATTTATGATTGCATGTGCTGATTTGCTCGAAGAGGATTATGTACCGGTACCCATTTTCGAAGCCAGAAATGAGGATTTAACGGAATGGGAATTCAAGGGCAACCTCTTTACGGTAGAAAAGCATAAATACCGGAATCTGGAAGTACCCGAGTTCAGGAAACTGGGGGATAAATGGATCTTTATATCTTCAACGGATGCACCTGTTGACCGCGTCAACTATTTCACCGGGGAATTTGACCTTGAAAGTCTGAAGTTTATTCCCGAAGAGGAAGGAATTATTGACTTTAGCGGACACTATTACGCCCAGGAGACCATACAGGATGATGAGGGCAGGCTATTTTTGATGGCGTGGATGCCGGGCTGGGACCGGCCCTGGCTTCCTACCTATATGAATGAATCCCTGAAAAATGAGAATCTGCTGTGGAACGGTTGCTTTGCGATCCCACGTAAGTTATATTTTGATGAAGACAAGCTGCTTCAAAGACCCATAGAGAGCATGAAAGAATTAAGGAAAAACCCCTTCAGGATGGCTGAAAAGAATCTGGAAGTGGATGGAGCGGTCACTGCGTATTATCCAATAGCGGGATTGACAGGAAACCAACTGGAGATTCATGCAGAGTTTGACTTGCTGAATGCCTCTTTCTGCGGGATGAATGTGCTTTGCGACGAAAATGGGGAAGGCGGACTCTATATTGCCTGGAGTGGAGATATGTTAAATGTTGATGGTGTCAGGGTACCTCTCAGAGACTGGAAAAAAGGGGAAACTCTAAAACTGCAAGTGTTCATTGACCGGAAATTTGTGGAAGTATTTGTAAATGGGGGACGTTATTGCATTTCAAGGCAGTTATTTGAAGAAAATGTGAAGGGGGATCATGTCGCATTGACCAGTCTGGGTGGGAATGGCCGACTGGTTGAATTGAAAGCCTGGGAACTGGAGACCATTAACCTCAGCAATCAGTATCAATAATATAAATCAGGGGATTTCGCACTAAGAAACGGTAATATCTTGTATTTCAATACGTTAATAATAAATACAAACATATTTCCAATAATTATCCCTCTACGTTTTTAAAAATTCAAAAATTCAGTTCCGGATTATTTTTTCGATATTTGTTTCGATCGGCACAATTATCATCCTTCTCAGACTAAAACGAACCGACTATGAAGTATAGTTATTTTTTCCTTATCACTGCAATCCTATTTTCGTGCAGTCAAAAAGAGAATCAGAATCTTAGCGTCACCTCTCCTGACGGAAACATTGAAGTTAATTTCATAAACAGCGACAGCGCCCTGACCTATTCGGTTTATTACAAAGGCCAACAAGTGATTACCCCTTCTGCGCTTGGATTTGAGTTCAAGGAAGAATCTCCACTGAAGGCGAACTTCCATGTCACAGCCAGCAGCAAAGGGAGTAATGATGAATCCTGGGAACAGCCCTGGGGTGAAGAAAGAGTGGTAAGAAATAACTTTAATAAGCTGGTGGTAGATCTGATGGAAAAGGGAGGAGAAAAACGTTTGCTGAAAATTGAATTCAGGGTTTTTAATGACGGACTCGGATTCCGTTATGTCTTTCCGGAGCAGAATAAACTGGGCTATTTTGAAATCTTGAATGAACTCACTGAGTTTAATTTCACCGGGAATCACAAAGCATGGTGGATACCAGCCTACCAGCCTGAACGTTACGAATACCTGTACAGGGAAACCGGCATTAATGACACCGATACCATAAAAGCAATACATACTCCGGTCACCCTGGTGACCCAGGAAAAAATATATTTAAGCATTCATGAAGCAGATCTGACTGATTATGCTTCAATGACACTGATGCCCGACGGGGAGAACGGCCTTGAATGCGACCTGGCACCCTGGTCGGATGGCATCAAGGTAAAAGCGGAGACACCTCACAGATCCCCCTGGAGAACCATTCAAATCGCTGATAATCCGGGTGACCTGATCACCTCACGGCTAATTCTCAACCTGAATCCTCCTAATACCCTGGGCGATGTAGCCTGGGTTAAACCCGGCAAATACGTGGGTATCTGGTGGGGAATGCATATTGGTAAATACACCTTTACCGAAGGGGA
Source organism: uncultured Bacteroidaceae bacterium (assembly GCA_964572225.1). Lineage (GTDB taxonomy): Bacteria > Bacteroidota > Bacteroidia > Bacteroidales > CAZNFR01. The sequence goes on along the minus strand of CAZNFR010000009.1, from coordinate 44,970 downwards.
AAACCATGGTGCCACCACGGCAAGAGCAAAAAAATATATTGATTTTGCTGCAGAACACGACATACCCGAAGTCCTGGTAGAAGGCTGGAATAAAGGATGGGTTACCGAATGGTGGCTGGACGACGGAAGCGGGATCAGCTTTGTCAACACCACCGACGATTATGATCTGATTGAGGTACAGGAATATGCCCAGTCGAAGGGAGTAAGTTTGCAGATTTACCATGAGACCATGGCCAACACCGAGAATTATTTCCGTCAGATCGACACTGCCATGGACCTGGCCCAGTCGCTTGGCATCCGTTCGGCCAAAATCGGACAGGTAGGAAGTCGCCTTGATCAGAAGGAATGGCATTGCGGACAGTATGGGGTAAACTATTACCGCGAAGTGGTGAAAAAAGCTGCAGAACATAAGATCTCGGTAAATTTCCATGAGCCCATCAAGGCCACCGGAGAAAGAAGGACCTATCCAAACATGCTCACACGCGAAGGGGGACGCGGGATGGAGTATAATGCCTGGAGTGGAGATGGAGGGAATCCACCTTCCCATACCTGCATCATACCCTTCACACGATTACTTGGAGGACCCATGGATTATACACCCGGCATCTTCGAGCTGACCATACCTGGCAGGGAAAACAATCAGGTTAACACCACGCTGGCCAAACAGCTTGCACTCTATGTTGTGATCTACAGTCCACTCCACATGGCCGCCGATCTTATAGAGAACTATGAAGGACATCCTGCTTTTCAGTTTATCATGGATGTGCCGGTCGACTGGGAAGAAACCAGGGTGTTAAATGCTCAGATCGGGGATTATGTAACCATAGCAAGAAAGGATAGAAACTCGGATAACTGGTATCTGGGTTCCATTACCGATGAGGAAAGCCGGAGTTTCACCCTTAGTCTTGATTTTTTGAATGAGGGTGCGCGGTATGCCGCAACCCTGTATAAGGATACAGAAGATGCTCATTACCTTAACAATCCGGCCGATTATGTCATTGAACAGACAGAGGTGGAAAAGGGAGATGAACTCACACTTAAACTTGCTCCGGGAGGAGGAGTAGCGGTAGAATTCAAAAAAATTTAAAAATCGGCAGCTTATCTAATATCCTCTTTGGAATATTCGAATAATTCCATGGAAGGATTTTACCTTTGCATGCCTAAGGGGAAAATCTTCCATGGCAAAAAAGCACGAAGAGCTGGGTACTGCCAGTATCAACCGATTATTACTGAAGTTATCGCTACCCTCCATGGTGGCCTTGTTTGCCAATGCCCTTTACAATATAATCGATACCATCTTTGTGGGAAGGGGCGTGGGTCCTGAAGGGATTGCCGGTGTGGCTATTGTTTTGCCCGTGGTGGCTATCATTTCTTCTTTCGCCCATCTGATTGGCATTGGTACCGGCACCCTGATTTCCAGGCAGCTGGGACGTAAGGATTTATCGGAAGTGAATCGGACAGCAGGCAGTGGCTTCCTGATGATCATCCTGATCAGCGTTATTTTCAGCAGTCTGGGATTTATTTTCACCCCCCAGATCATGAGAGGATTCGGATCGACAGAGACGATTC
>CAZNFR010000009.1:0-43391 GCA_964572225.1 uncultured Bacteroidaceae bacterium | reverse complement strand
ATAAATATGATTCTGCCCTATGCCACAGAATATGGAAGGATCATATTTATTGGCATGCTATGGTTTCCCTTTTGTGTGAGCAGCAGCAATTATGTAAGAGCAGAAGGAAATGCCAGGGAAGCCATGCGCGCTATGCTACTAGGGCTTTTCGTTAATGTAGTTCTTGATTACATATTTATTTTTCCTCTGGATATGGGGATGAAAGGAGCAGCCCTTGCCACCATAACCGGTAAGTTTACCACATTGATCTACCTGATCTGGTACTTCACCCGGAAGGATCATGTCATTAATTTCAGGTTCAAAAACCTGAATCTGGATCCGAAAATCCTGAGACCGGCATTCAGTGTCGGACTTTCCGGGTTTGGAATGAGATCGTCGAGCAGTGTGGCCAATGTAGTACTTAATCATACCCTTGGGGCTATAGGGGGAGACATGGCAATCGCAGCCTTCGGAATAATATACAAGATCACTCTTTTCTTCGGTATGCCGCTGTTCGGACTTAACCAGGGAATGCAACCCATTGTGGGATACAATTTCGGGGCAGATGAAAAAGCCAGGATCAAAAAGACCATCAAGCTGGGTTTCCGTTACGCCATCATCTATGGATTGTTGGCTTTGGGACTGTTTATGGCACTGGCTCGTCCTGTTTTCGGACTCTTCACCAATAATGCCGAATTGCTGGAAATGGGCCCACGTGCCCTTCGGATTGTGATCGCTATGATGTGGCTGATGGGTATTTCGCATGCTACCATGGGTACACATCAGGCCATGGGCAAACCCATTTCTGCTTTTATCCTCGCTGTGCAGCGCTGGCTTCTGCTGATAACCCCCATGGTGCTTATACTACCCGGACTTTTTAATCTCGGACTGGATGGGGTATGGCTGGCCTTTCCATTGGCTGATTTACTGGGAGCTATTATTGCTTTGATCATCCTTTTCTTCACCTTAAGGAAACACCGTATCCTGGAATCCTGACGCCTTAAAACCATAATGTCGTTCTGTTACAATTTCAAGAGTCCTCTCACCCTTAGATTTGTACCAGAAATTATTAATCCTTAAATATAAACGTTATGGTTACTGTAGATTTAAAAAGTATCGAGCTGAACGAATTTTTTGGCAAGGAAGACAAAAAGCAACATTGCAAGGCTACCTTCCCCATACTGGGAGCAATGGGATCCAAAGATCTGGCCAGTGTGTATTTTGAAGTTGAGCCGGGAGATCACCTGGGAAGGCATACCGACTCGGCAGAGGAACTGATTCTCATTCTTGAGGGGGATGCCGAAGTGGAGATCGGAGGGGAAAAGGCAGATGCTTCGGAGAGATCCGTGGTGCTGGTGCCCAGGCAGGTGCCCCACGATATCGTTAACACCGGTCAAAAAACCCTTAAAATACTGGGGTTTTTCGGAGGTGCCAATAACATCGTGGCGAACTTCGAAGATGAGCTCGTTCCCATCAACACCAAAGTGGTTGATACCTCAATGATGTAAATATCTTTGCCGGGAAGGGATAAACCTTTCCGGCATTGCTTTGTTGCAACATTATGAATCTGGCTATTCAGGATATACAACCCGATCCTGCCCTTTCATCCTGTATTGAACGTTACTGGACGGGAACCTTCAATGTTTCCGGTGAAAAGGAATGGGAAACCAACATAATACCCAACGGATGCATCGAAGTTATCATGCACACCTCAGATGACCATTGTTTGCTGACCCGGGAAGGACATCAATACACCAAATCTCCAACTTTCACCCTATTGGGCGTATATTCCAAACCCTATATCGTAAAATTTCCGGCCCCGGTAAAAGTTATGGGAATACGTTTTTTTCCGGATGGCTTTAATAAGATCTTCGGCATACCCCCAGGTACTTTCTTCTCCACCTATGAAGACGGATATGATGTAATTGGGGAAAACATTCGGTCTTTACACGGACAAATCCGGGAGACTTCATCCTTGCCGGAAAAAATAAGTTTTACCAATCGTTTTTTCATGGATCTCTTAAGGAGAAATTCTTTCAATCCCGACCGGATTCAGTTAACCATGCGGCTGATCCGGGAGAAAAACGGGGATATCCATTTTGATGAGATTAAAGAAACAATACCCTTAAGCCTCAGGCAACTCCAAAGAGGGTTTAAGATCCAATACGGCATTACCATTACTGATTACATACGGCTCATCCGCCTGAATGCTATCAATAAATACCTTTTATCCAATCCCCACAAACTTACTGAGCTGGCCTACAAGCTTAATTTCACCGACCAATCGCATTTTATCCGCGAATTTAAGCATTACACCGGGGTGAGTCCCCGAAAATTCCTTAAAAACCTGGAAGCGTTTATTGTTAACGCTGTGTAGAGCTTACCCTAATTATTTTTGGGGAGATGACCGAAGGACAGGTTTTTCGTCCAAAATGATACAAAAACATTCATTTTTGATACTAAACTGTTGGAAATAGGCGCTTGCCAGTCCCTACTTTTATCCAGTAATGCAATCCTAATCTAAATCCATTTTACCATGAAAAACATCACACTAATTCTTACCGGCTTTTTCCTGATCTTTATGATCGGGTGTTCAGAACAATCCCCCTTTGATCCTGCGACTGATGATTTCTCTGAAGGTGCCAAAAAAAGCATGCATAAAAAAAGTAAAAAACCCATGCCTTAGTCGGTGGGACACACCGAAGAATTTTTCTCCCCTCAAACCTTCCCGTATTTATGGGTAGGCACGGTAGCCTTCAGTGATTATAACGACTATGGAGTATATGGCATTGGATATAATATCCTGGAATTCCCGGAGGGTGAAGGCAATGCACAAAAATTCTCGGAACGGTTTGTTATATTCACCGGGGATAGTCCGCTTACAGGAACGATTTTACTATCCGGCATTACCAAAGGAATAATACGCAGAGGTGAATTCTTCCTGACGAATGGAACCATAGATGAAGCATCCGGCGATTTTGAGGACTGGATGGTACGGAAAGTTCATGTGAGGGGTACCATCGAAACCGACGAGCTTGGCAATCCACTAAGGGTTGAAAGCGAATTCAGGCTAAATTAAGTAATGGTTTTTTCCTACTTAGCCAAATGTACAGCCCGGCTGAGCCGGGCTATTTTTATCCAAATTTATTTCACAAATTAGGGTAAAATACCCCATAAAATGAAATAGACCTATCCGCTGATACTCCCGGCCATTTTTTTGGGCAGTTGTAATACCAACGGCCCTGAATCAACATCACCGGAATTCTCGAATTTCAAAGAGGAAAAGCCCAGCGTACTATTCATCGCAGTGGATGATCTGCGTGACTGGACCGGTTACCTGGGGGAGTATTCCTATGTTAAAACCCCTAACCCGGATAAGCTTGCAGAGGCAGGTATGGTTTTCACCAACGCCCATTGTGCGGCCCCTGTGTGCAGTCCATCCAGAACCGCACTCCTCACCGGAATAAGTCCGGCTAATACCGGTGTTTATGAAAACGGGGATCGGTGGGAAGGAGATTTGCGGAAACATGTGACCCTTACCCGTTATTTTATGGATATGGGTTATTACGTGGCCGGATTTGGAAAGATTTATTATGGAGAAGGCGATCTCCAATACTGGCACAGATTTGAGTATGGTGATTATTCACCTGCGCCAAAGAACCCTGAGTATCCGGCAGCATTCGGGAACCCGTTGGATATTCCTGATTCCTTTACGGGCGACTGGAAAAGGGTAAGTAATGCCATCGACATCCTAAATATGGATATTCATTCCCCGCTATTTCTTGCATGTGGAATCGTAAGGCCTCATAGACCCTGGGATGTACCAAGTAGGTATTTTGAAATGTACCCACTGGACTCAATACAACTTCCTCAGGTTAATGATCAGGATCAGGCAGATCTGCCATTCATGGGAAAGGCCATTGCCAATCGTTTAATGGTTGATAACTACGGAGATTACCGTGCAGAGTGGACCCACCAGCAACTTGTGGATAGCGGACTATGGAAAGTCAACATACAGGCTTACCTTGCATCGATAAGCTATGCGGATGAGCAAATCGGAAGATTGCTTGATGCCTGGAATAACAGCAACCATTCTAAAAATGGAGTAATTGTTCTTTGGGGTGACCATGGATGGTACCTGGGAGAGAAACAACATTGGAGCAAAAGGACTCTCTGGGAGGTGGGTACAAGAACCCCGCTATTGTTTTCTTTTCCCGAAAAAATTGAAGAAGGAAGTATCTGTGAAACCCCTGTAAGTCTGTTGGACCTCTTCCCTACCCTTACCGATCTGTGTAATCTGCCACCCCGCAATGACCTGGACGGGATCAGTCTGGCACCTCTTTTGTTCAATCCTGATCTCCCCTGGGATCGTCCTGCGGTGACCATTTGGGGACAGGACAATGTATCGGTTAGAAGCCTGCAATGGAGATACATTCATTATTGTGATGGTTCCAAGGAATTGTATGATCACAGGATCGATCCCAATGAGTGGAATAATCATGCCGGGGACTAGTTTATGCGTATTATAAATCAACTCCATCAATGGGTACCCGATTGTTGACCCGCAACTTCCATAAGAAAAAAATCCCGGTTTGAGGAGAATAACCTGATTTGCAGGTAAGGTAAAGCTGCCAGATTAACCTGGCTTCCCTTCACTTCTAAAATATATCTGTTTAACTATATGTTATTCAGTACTTTGAGAAATTTTTTTTGCAACATAGTAAACATTTACATACATTTGCTGTTAGTTTATTGATATTTAAGTTAAGTAATACTAACATTCGAAAATTATGAAAAAGTTATTTTTATCAATGTTGGTGTTTGCCATTTTCGCAGCACCTGCATTCGCGACGCAGCCCGAGAAAGCAGAAAAGAAGTATAAGAGTAATCCCGGCGAGATGATGACTATCTCAGATGCTGAAGTATTAGAAGCACAAAGAATCTGGGGTGAAGGCATTGTTAAAATAGGAAAGACTTATTCCAAAGGCGGTGATTACGTAGCGGCTGCAGAAAAACATATCAATGAATTATATGGATATAACATGGGTGAGGTTCTTTTTAAGCCCACTCTGGCCTCTGACATTCAGTTCCGTACTACCTACGAAGGAGCTCTGTCCTACTTTGTTGGTAAGAATGAAAAGTTTGCGGAAGATAAAGGATTTGCAATTCGTCCGTGGACCAATGTGAGATGGGAAAGCACCGGTATTAAAACTGCCGGCAATATGGCCATAGCCATGGGTAATTATTATTTCACACCGAAGGGAAGTGAAGAAGAAGTGAAAGTAGAATATGTATTTGGATACACCAAAGACGATAGTGGAGATTTAAGAATTGTACTTCATAGTTCTCATATACCGTACACTCCATAATTTTTGATGGTGATTTCGGGTTTTAATTTGGGTTACGTAGGACTGTCCGCAAGGGCAGTCCTTTTTTCATGTAATCGCTTTTGGAAATCCGATTAAGACAAAGATTTTGAACAATCCCCCCGCCTCGAAAGTTTATTATATAAGCAGATACCTAATAACTTCTAAGTAAACTTGAATTTAAGCATTATTTTTAGTAAATTGTATATATGAAATTTCAAAGACTGTATATTTTACTTCTTTTACTGGGAATCATTCTGGTGGTCTTCTCCATCGGAAACGCAGATCCGGTAACCGTTAAATTTCTCAGTCTGGAATATGAAATTTCCTTATCCCTGTTAATAATTCTATCTGTTGCCCTGGGCGCTATACTCAGTATTGTTTTCTCCATCAGTGAATTTATCAAAATGAGAAACAAGTTGAGGGCAAAAGACCGCGAGCTCAAGAAGCTCAAAGATGCCGGCACCATTCCGCAAAGCGAAGGTGCCCGTGTTCTATGACCATTTCTGGTCTGTTTCTTTAGCAATTACCCTGTAACCAATTATTGGTTATTGATAGCAATACTCTAATTTGTTTTAATACTTGAACGATGAATATTCATGCATTTACCCAATTGACCCTCATGTTTAGTTCAGGATACCTGGCATCTGCGAAAGGAGTTAAAGGCAACCCTGAGAAAATTATTAAATATGGAGGTCCGGAAAACCTTATAAATCTGTAAATATGAAGAATAATAATTTTAATCGAATTTCAAATCTTGCTTTTTCCATAGTGTTGATTATTAGCCTCTCCTCTTGTGACGAAGGAAAAAACACCAGGAATGATACCGGAGATTTGATGGCCAGGACAGAGAAACTGGAACAGGATCAGCAGAAAATGGAACAAATCCTTGCTAAAGCAGAAAAAGCCAAGGACTCCTTACTTGAACAGCAGGAATTTCTTATTCAAAGGAAAAAAGAAATGGAAGGGAACATTCGTAAACTCGACTCCCTTCAGTCTGCTTTCACCCAAATTCAAAGAGAGGAACGGCAGGAAGAGTTAAGTCTTGAACGTGCCAATCTTCAGAGCTCCTTAACCTCGATCAATGACAGTTTAAAGAGTCTTTCTTCCGCCATTGCAGGCCTTAACTCCCAGCTCGACACCCTGAATGTGGCCGAAAAGCAGTTAAGTGAAACCCGTGAACGGGTGGATACCCGCTTAGTGACCGGAATCAGTGAAATCGATATCCGACTGAATCAACTGGAAGTAGAAGCCATGACCAAAAATCGTCAAATGGATTTTGAGGAACAAAAATTAACCCTTGCCTCCAATAAGATTGAAATTCTGGAGGAAGAAAAAATCATTTACCAGCGAGAAAAGAATTCCTTAATGGATAAAGGCGGAGAAGAGGAAAAAATTGAGGACTTTGAAAAGAAGATTCAGGAGGTCAATCAGGCCATTCAGGAGGAGCGGTCCAAGGTTGATCAGGCTCAGGAAAATTTGGTAGAGCTGACTTCATGGATGTCAGATTACCGTACCATGCAAAACCGGTTGAAGGAAGCCATCGCACAGGAATACAGCAGGACAGAAATACTAACGGATTTTACGCAAAGTGAGATCGACCGTTTGAACAACCAGAAATCTGAAATGAAGGATGAACTTCAGAATCTCCAATCAATACAGCAGGAACTTAAAATACAGAAATCTGAAATCGACAGCAGCCTGACTCACCTGGATGAAGAAATTGGCGTGGTCAAAAGTCAGGAACTATCCGATCTGTTAATGAAAAAATCGGAACTGGGTTCTGAGGAAGCTGAGCTTCTGGAAGAAGAATCAGCATTGCTATCAGGCTCTTCCGGTGGAGGAGATAATCCTCCCTTCACGGGAATTTCCGAAACCACTTCCGGACTAATTTCCGAACTTGATCAGGATATCCGTGCCCAAAGAGCAGAAATTGAAAAAATGAAGGAACAGATTTCCCTGACCAAAATGGAGTTAGCTCAAAAACAGGCCCAAATCGATGAAAGAAGAGCCAATAATGCAAAAGCTGCCCGTATCTCAATTATCACCATTTTACTGGTGGGTGCCGGAGTTCTCCTTTTACTATACTTTTTGGGACGTGCAAGAAGAACAGCAAAAGCTTAATGTTTAATCTTAAAAAATTATAAACCATGGCAAATACAAATAAGAATAAGAAGGAAAAAGAAGAAATAAAAGATGAAGTAACGGAAAGGGTGGATTCGGCAAAAGAACGTTTTTCCGATATCTCAGAAACAGCCGGAAAGTCAGGGTTCTGGGATGAAGCCCGTGATAATATTACGGAAGGAGCCCGGGTTTTTTCAGAAGAAGCCGGTGAATTCGGAGAAAGAGTGGCCAGTTACAGTGAAAAAATATTTGGCCGGATCAGGGTAGTTTCCCTATCTGCTTGGAGCAGAGGAACCGAGCTTACACAGGAAGCAGTTCAATCGGCACAGGAGGTCGCAGAGAAATACCGCGACCAGTATGAAATCAACAAACTCAACGATCAAAAGAAAAAAGCCGCATCCCAACTTGGTATGCAGATTTATCTGGAATATAAAAACCATGATAATCGACTGCCTACCACCACGACCGGTAAAAAAGATATCAAAAACCTTCTAAATCTTCTTCAGGAACTGGATAAGGAGATCCTGAAATACTCCGAAGAAAAAAAGGACTGATCAGTTTAGTTACTGTCATTAAACTCCAGGCGCAGTCCCAGAAAATACGATCTGGGATTGGCCGGGTAATAGTACCTGGGACGCGCTCCTCCAAAAGAAGGAGCGTTTATCAATATCATGGAAGCATATTGGTTATTCATGATATTTTGTACTCCTCCATAAAACCTGATCTTAAAATCTGAAGAAGGGATCCTGAAACCCCGGGTAAGCTTTAGGGAAAGAACCCCCTTTCCCGGATATGTTCCTGTATTGCCATCATCCAGGTATTGCTCACCGAAAAACTGGTAGCCCAGGTGAGCATTGAAATTTTCCAAAACCGAAAAAGAGGCATCCAGATTTACTAACACTTTTGGTATTCCGGGCAAATGATTTCCGGAGAAATCAATCCCATCGTCTGTAAATTCAATGAATTTGTTGTTCGAAAGAGTTACACCACCTCTCAACAAAAGGGAATAACGACTCTGTAACTCAACCGGAAAAACAGAATAATATAGAAACCCCTCCAATCCGGTATAGTTGGCCCTTCCGGCATTGATCCCGGAAAAAATATCCTCCGCAATCCGTTTGTTAACCAGCAGATTGCTAAGCCGGATATGGTAAAGGCTGACATCGGAAAAAAGCCTGCCTTCGAGAAAGCTTTTTCTCAGACCCAGATCAAAATTCCAGCCCGATTCGGGTTTAAGGGAGGTGTTAACCTCTCCTTCCGGTAATAAGGTTTCTTCCAGTGAAGGGGCAGAGAAACCATGTCCGGCTCCCCAGTAGACCGTTGTTTTGGAATTAATCGTATAGTTGAATCCCAGCCGGGGCGATACAACAGGCTCGTAGGAATAATCGCCTGAACGGTCTTCATTTTGCAGGAAAAGATCATCAACTCGGTAGGAAAGAATGTTAATATTAAGGGCTGGTTCCATAATCAGTCCTGAAATAAACCCTAACCTGGAATGGAAAAAAACGTTGGCATACTGTCTGCTTTCCTGATTCTCATTCAATCTGGAACCCTGTTGACCTGTTTGAGTCTCGAATATTTTCCAGTTATTTTTTTCGGAAAACAATTCTCCCCCCGCCCTGAGTGTGAATCCCGGATTTTCCAATTCATAAAAAAATCGGGTCCCCACCGCGTTTCCACTGGTCTCAAGGATATTAAAGGGTCTGGATTCGTAGGTTCCCGTTGCAGAACCAAAAATTACCCAATTGGTGGATGATTTTTCATTCCATTGGTAACTCAGTCTAAGTCCGCCAAAAAATTTGTCGTTATCTTCATATCCTCCAATCCGGGCCCAATTATCCGCTGCCGAGGAAGGGTCCGATTCAAAATCCTCAATATTCAAGGAGCTGGGAATCTGCGCGTAAAGTCCCGTATAAAGCAATAGAATTCGGAGTTCCAGGTTTTGATTTTCCCGTCCTCCATACAGAAAGATCTGTTCTCTCCTCGTTTGGTTATTTTCCCTGTACCCCTCAGAATCAAATAAACTGCCTGTAAGACTGATAAAACTTTGGCTGCTGCTAAAATTAACCCGGGCCTGATAATCCCTGGTAAGAAAGGAAGCGAATTCACCCCCTGAATTCCCAGATAATCCCTCTCCAAAGGGAATTCCCGGGATCAACTTTACGACCCCTCCAAGACCCGAACCATAAAGTGCCGACCCAGGCCCTTTGAGAACTTCTGTCTTACTGATCAGCTCCGGTGACAATTCTTCATGCGTACTCACCCCGTCTCCGGTGGTCAGCGGAAATTCATCAAAATAAACCCGGATCCGATTGCTGTTATAGGGAGTCCTTGAGCCTATTCCTCTAATAATCAATCGATTAGTAGTTAGTGTTCCTCCAGCAACGTAAACCCCTGGTATAGAATTCAAAACATTATTCACGGAAGCTTCGTTCAGACGGTCAGTTTGGAGTAAATTAACCAAACTTAGACTGCCTGGTGACTTTTTGAGGGAAACCGGAATTCGGCTGGCCGTAACCACGGCCTCCGAAATCATTAGCGGATCTGGCTCAAGTTTGTAAATTTGAAAATCCAGAGGATGTGCAACCACCTTTCGTGTATACCCCAAATGCCTGATATCCAAACTGTCAATCGGACCTGCATGTTCCAGTTTGAAATATCCTTTTGTATCGGTAACAACAGCTTCTTCCCTGGAATAAACAACGCTTGCTCCCGGAAGAGGCTCACCAGTGGCAGCATCTACCACCTTTCCCTTTACCTGTGCAAATAATCCGGTGCCAAGAGCATGTAAAAGGACCTGAATTCCAAACAGGCTTATGACTTGCTTCATAGAAAAACAGCTTTAATAGTTCAACCGGGAAGCAACTGCTTTTCCCGGATTAATCAGGATCGATCTTAAAATCGAAAAATCATCAGACTAACACAGGTAGAGCAATGATTGTTAAATGGCAGGATCTTTTATTCGGACCTGGTTTTTCCGTCCTGATTAAGCATACGGAAAAATTCTTCCCTGTATGCTCTGCCAATAGGAATCTGTTCTCCAGCAATAAAAATGGCATTTCCTTCAATATATTCAATTTTCCGAAGTGCCACCGACCAGGAACGGTGAACCCGCCGGATTCCAAAATGTTCCAGTTGGACGGAGAGTTCCCGGATGGTATCATGAACCAGGATCGGGCCCTCACTTCCGCAAATCTTAACGTAATCTCCTATTGATCTGAGATATTTAATGGAATCCGGATTTACCTTGTGCAGCTTTTTATCTGCCCTGAACCAAAGCAGTCCGGGCTCACCCTGCACTTTCCTGTTTATACGGCCTTTTTCAAAGGCTTTATTGACCGCTTTCAGAAATCGTTCCAGGGAAAAAGGTTTCAGCAGATAATCTATGGCATTTGCCTCGAATCCTTCTACCGCATACTCAGGATATGCAGTTGTGAATATTACCATTGGCGGATCGTGAAGTGAGCGTAAAAACTCCATCCCTGAAAGGCCTGGCATGTTAATATCCAGGAATATCAGATCGGCCCTGTTCTCCCGCAAAAAGTTACCCGCTGCCACGGTATCTTCAAATACTCCTCCCAGATGTAATGAAGAAACCCCCGAGATATAGCTTTCGAGTACCTCAACGGCCAGGGGTTCGTCATCCACAACAAGACAATTTAGGATCATTGCATTTTCAGATTTAGTACAATGTTAAACGATTTTCCCTTATCTTCTATAAGGAAACTATACTTACCGGGATAGGTCAGTTCAAGCCTGCGCTTAACATTCTCGATCCCCGTTCCCCCATCCTTGTCTTCCTTCCTAACTTCAGAGGGCTTATTATTTACGCAGGAAAAGCTAAGATCTTTACCCATAACCGATAATTTCGCATGCAGAAAACCCTCCGAAGTCTCGGCCTTGATCCCATGCTTGAAAGCATTTTCAACCAGCGGCAGGAAAAGCAAGGGGGCTATTTCCACCTCTGCCACTTCCTCGGGATAGGCAAACCTAATATCGGCTTTCCGAACACGAAGCCTTTGAAGATCAATATAGTCTCTGATTAATTTGATCTCTTTCTCCAAAGGAACAAAGTCCTCCCTTGCTTCATAAATTACGTAGCGAAGGATGTCCCCCAGCTTCAGAATCGCTTCCGGGGTCTTTTCAGAATCCTTCAGACTAAGGGAATAGATATTATTCAGACTGTTAAACATAAAATGTGGATTGACCTGGGCCTTGAGTGCACTCAGTTCATTCTCTATCCTCAGTTTTTGTTCCGAAATTATCGTTTCCCGGGCCTCCATGAGGGCAAACCAGCTTCCGGAAAGCTTCAGCAGCGTAGTTAATCCCATGAAAACAAAAAGGAACTTTGCTATATTTCCCAATTCATAGTAGGATATAAAATAATAACCGGAAAAGATCAGGTCCACCAAATGGTTAAAGGTAAACTGGTTAAAAAAACTGAAAAAACCGATCAGCACCACTACCGAAAGAAAATATATCAGGTATTTCCTGCGATTGAAAAAAAGGGGAAGGGCGAGTTGCAGATTCAGATAAACCGGAATAAGGATGGTTATAACAAAAACCAGGGTATAGAGGTAATCAATTTTCATAATCTCCGATGAGCTGGAAAAGATCTCCAGCAATACCCTGAAGGAAAGCAACCAGAAAATCCCGTGTTGTATCCACTTTTTCCCGGCTGCCTTCCTCATCCATTTAAACAAACTATTCATGCGTTTTCCTCATATTAACCAATACCGGCGTCATTCCCATAAAAGCGTCCTCCACTTCCTCGAGCAAAAAGTCGATGCTTTTCTGAATTTCAGCAGGTTCCTCTTCAACGGGAATGCTGCCGTAATTAATCTTCGAAAAAATATCTGTCTCCGGTCCGAATTTTACGAGAAACTTCTGCAATTCTTCGGTGGACGCGGTTAAAATATAAGATTTTTCAGAATAGCCGAAGGGTTCAATAATCTCATGAGAGATCTTAACCCGGTTTTCCTCGAACAAGGTGTTGAGCCAGTCTTCATCGTACCAATGAAACAGCACATTCCAGTCCCCAAAAAAATGAACTCTGGCCACGGAATGCCCGGGCACAAAATGAAGGGCCCCGAAACTGTCTCCGATGTTTTCCTCCCTCATGGGTTCAAAATTGAAAAAATAGAGGGAGTTAAGCTGAAAGAGGGTAAGGATAAAATACGAATCCTGCTCCGTGGAGTCGCTGTCTTTCAAAATTACCCGGTAAGCATCCTTCATTTTGGGCTCGCCCATAAAACTAGTGGGTTCTTCAGCTTGGGTGAACTCCCAGGTATTTCCTTCCGAATCGGTCCAGGTTCCAATCAGGGCTTCCCTGAATTCCACATCCGATTCTTTATAAAAAGGATGAAGGCTCTTTACAAGGCAACCCCCAAACGTCACCATCAAAAGCAGAGTGAAAATGAAAATTTTTCGTTTCATCAGATTAAAATTTAGTTAATAATAGCCTGAAGCCTCCCTTTTTTAAAAACTTCGGCTACACTTTTCGCCGGGTTAACAAGTTCGTTAGGATAAACAAAATAGGAGGAATCCATGGCGTTAAATGTTTGATTACTCCCTCAAAATTCCCGTGAAATCCAATGAAAAGAAAATTTCTTCGATCATTGGCAGACATTTATCGACAAACAACCGGGTTGAGCCCTCACTCAATCAATCCTTCGCACCGAATTTACCCCTTTCAGTTTGTGCAACCGTCTTTTCAACATCTCTAAATGATCGGTATCCCGCACAAAAACCTTAATGTTCCCCTCAAACAAACCTTCACTGGTTTCCATCTGAAACGACCGCATGTTCACTTTCAGGTCACGGGAAACCACCTCCGATATGGTATTCACAATTCCAATATCATCGATCCCGGTTATCCTGAGAGTCGCCAAAAAATGATGATCCTTCTCCGATTTCGTCCACCTGGCATTCACCACCCGGTAACCATATCTGGAAAGGAGTTCCTGGGCATTAGGGCAATTCATCCGGTGTATGGAAATCCCCGAATTAACCGTTACAAAACCGAATATCCTGTCACCAAAAATCGGATTGCAACAATTCGCAAGCCGGTAATCAAGCCCAGACAGCTTCTCGTCAATAACCAGGTAATCCTGCGACTGCTCAAGCGCTGTCTCAAGGGCCTTTTCAGTTTCGGCTGAAGGGTTTTCAACCGTTGAACCGGCAACAGTCTTACTTTCCGGTGACAGTATTATTTCCTTGATCTCCAGAAGATCCAGTTTTTCGGTTGCGATATCGTAATACAGGTCCAGTGCATCATTGTACTTATAATGTGCGAGCAACTTGCGAATGTTGGGATCCGCGTATTCAATCTTCCAGTTCTTGAACCTTCTTTTAAGCATCTCCCTGCCATTCTCGGCCTCCTTCAGTCTGGCTTCCTTCAGTGCCTGCTTTATCTTGGATTTCGCCTTGGAGGTTACTACGTAGTTTAACCAGTCTTCATTGGCCTTTTTGTGCTTGGACCGGATAATTTCAACTTTATCTCCGTTTTTCAGTGTATACCGGATCGGGCGGTTCTTACCGTTAATTCTTGCACCCACACAACTGGAGCCGATGGCCGAGTGAATATCGAAGGCGAAATCAAGAACCGTCGCCCCGTTGGGAAACTTTTTCAGGTCTCCCTGAGGGGTAAAAACGAAGATCTCCTTGTTTTCCAGGTTCAGACGGAGATCATCCAGCACATTATGTCCCTCCCCTTCCGGATTATCCAGCAGATCCCTTACCCTCGAAAGCCATTTGTCTATGCCTGCCTCATCCTTGATCCCTTTGTATTTCCAATGTGCTGCAAACCCCCTTTCGGCAATGTCGTCCATCCGGCGCGACCGGATCTGAACCTCAACCCAGGTACCTCCCGGGACAACCACGGTGGTGTGCAAGGATTCATATCCGGTCGACTTGGGAACCGATATCCAGTCCCTAAGCCTGTCAGGATTCGGTTTATACAGGTCGGTGATGAGAGAGTAAACCCTCCAGCAATCGGCCTTCTCCCTGGAAGGTTTGGTTTCGATAATGATGCGGATAGCGAAGATGTCGTAAACTTCATCAAATTCTACATTCTGACTTTTCATCTTTCTCCAGATCGAAGAGATGGCTTTGGGTCGACCCTTAATCTCAGCACTGATCCGGTTCTTCTTCAGAATCTCGTTTACGGGTCCGATAAACTCCTGGATGAAGCGATTTCTTTTGGCGCGGGTAGCTTTTAATTTTTTCTCAATGTGTGCATAGCTTTCAGGATCCAGGAAGCGAAGGGCAATATCTTCAAACTCCAGCATGATATTGTAAAGCCCCAGTCGATGGGCAATCGGTGAGTAAATGTACTTACTGTCGGATACCACCACGATCTTTTGCTCTCCGGGCAGGTCGTCCAGCTTCCTCATGGCAAAAAGTCTTTCGGCGATCTTAATCAGGATCACACGAACATCCCTCGCCATGGTCAGGATCAGGTTTCTTAGATTCTCCGCCTGGTTCGATACCTTATCCGATTTAATCTCGGTAATCCTTGCAAGACCTCCCGTGATTTCCGCAACCTTCTCCCCGTATTCCACGGATATTCTGTCCAGGCTGATCCGTTTTTCCTGTACATCCTGATACAGGAGTCCTGCGATAACCGACACGGTTCCCAGTCCCATTTCCACAGAAAGAATAAGCGCAATATCCAGGGCATTGTGTATCACCGGGGATGACCAATGGTAAAGAGGATCATTCAAATGACTTTCCTCCAGCCATTTAAGGGCAGCCCTAAGATTGACTACATCCTTTTCGCTGCCGTTTTCCCTTGCGTATTTAACCAGTTTCCTGTAACGGGTTAGCAGGGAACTGCGATTAAGGATAGGGTCTTTGTTTTCCATGTACCATAAAAGCCTTCAATACCCTTAAGCCGGTTTTGATGTCATTAAAAACCCCGGGGAGGGTACCTACATTCTGAAATTTTTCTTTTCTTTAATTCCCAAAAATACAAGTTAGACTGCTTTCTTTAAAATCAAAATCACCCCGGCATGTTTAAAGGCAAAAAAATTCCGCACACCTATGTAATTGTTTTTTCCATTGTTGTTTTTTCGGCAGTGTTAACCTGGGTCGTCCCGGGAGGTGAATTTGAAAGGGAAACCATTGTGGTAAACGGGACTGAAAGGGAGGTGATAAAACAGGACTCTTTCAGCTATGTAGAGAATCAGCCTCAAACCTGGGAGATTTTTTCTTCCTTTTATGAAGGCTTTGTGGACAAGGCCGATATCATTGTGTTTATTCTGATCATCGGAGGAGCTTTCTGGATCATGAATGAAAGTAAGGCCATTGATGTGGGAATCTTTTCCTTTTTGGGGTTTACCAAAAAGCTGGAGCGCTTCCGGCTGGTACGCTACCTGGGGGTAAACAACATAATCATCACACTTATTATGCTGATATTCAGTTTATTTGGCGCCACCTTCGGAATGAGTGAAGAAACCATCGCTTTCATTATCATATTTGTTCCTCTCTCCATTACCATGGGGTACGACTCCATTGTAGGGGTCTCCATGTGTTTTGTCGGAGCAGGGTTGGGTTTTGCCGGAGCTCTTCTGAATCCCTTTACCATAGGGATAGCCCAGGGACTCTCCAGCATTCCACTTTTCTCCGGAATTGAATACAGGTTGTTTTGCTGGCTGGTCATCAACGTTGTGGGTATTGCCTGGGTGCTCCGGTATGCCCGAAAGATTTACCGGAATCCCGAGAAATCGCCCGTCTATGCTATTGATCAATACTGGAGAGACCGCAAAGCTTCAGGAAATGAGGAAATAAAATTCTATACCCCAAAAGCTGCCTGGTGGGCCTGGGGAACCCTAAGCATTATCTTAATCCTTGCCGGGGTATTAAATCCCTCGACCGAAATGAGCATCGGAAACAGCAGTTTTGTCCTTCCTGCCCTTCCGGTACTGTCCGGACTTTTTCTGCTTTCGGGCTATTTTGCGCTAAAGAAGTCGGTTCATTTTTTCATTCTGAACATTTTGCTTTTCACCATTTTGTTTCTGATTACCGGGGTTATGGGTTATGGATGGTACATCATGGAGATCGCCACTTTATTCTTTGTTATGGGTATTGCTGCAGGAATTTCCATAAGCAGAGGAGCCAACCAGATCACCGACCTTTTTCTTACGGGGGTGAAGGACATTCTTTCCGCGGCCCTGATTGTAGGTCTGGCCGGTGGTATTCTGTTTGTACTCGAAAATGGTAAGATCATTGATACCCTGTTGTATTACATTTCGGAGGGGATGAGCGATTTCGGGAAACTGGCCTCGGTTGGGATGATGTATGTTTTTCAGACCCTTATCAATGTGGTAATTCCATCAGGTTCGGCAAAAGCTGCACTTACCATGCCCATGATGTCCCAGTTCTCTGACCTGATTGGGGTCTCCAGGCAGGCCACCGTTATGGCCTTTCAGTTTGGTGACGGATTCACCAATATGATCACCCCCACTTCCGGGGTGCTTATCGGGGTCCTGGGTGTTGCAAAAATACCCTACGACCGCTGGGTCAAATGGATCACTCCCTTTATGATCATTCTGATCGTTCTGGGTTTTCTTTTACTGATCCCCACCGTGTATCTTGAATTAAGCGGATTTTAGCTACCCGGTAAAAAAAAGATCAGCAATATCCCCCAGTATTCGAAAAAAAAGGTAAATTTAATTCATGACCGGTTTTTGGATTCCAGCAAACGGACAATACCTGACCATCCCTAACTAAAAATACCCACCCAATCAATTTCGGTTTTTTCTAATTTTAACGAATGACATTGAATCGCTCATACCGGTATCTGTTGTATAGTCTCACTATATGTCTGGTCTTTGCCCTTTCGGGGGCTTTAATTGTAAATAAGGACCTGAGCGGGATGTTTACCCATATTAAAAATCCTGCGTTCATGATTCCCCGCAGAGGCTGGATCACCATTGGGGTCCTTTTTTACATAATCAATGCGATTATTCTTTACCGCGCCTTTTATTATTCGAACCGGCACGCAAAAGGCATGGTAGTTATTCTGGTGGTCCTGATCCTTGCCTATAATGAATTCTGGAATTATTTGCTGTTCGGGCTGCATAATCCTGTGGCCAGCCTTACAGCCCTTATTCCATATATCTTATTGTTGGTGTTCCTTTTCATCACTTTACTGGAAATTGATAAGGTATCACCCTTTGTTCTCCTGCCTTACCTGATCTGGATAATATATGATTTCCTTTGGGCTGCAAAGGGCTGGCTATTGAACCGGTAATGGAGCCTCCATTTCTTATCCATAATTGAGGCATCTTTTACTGGGAGTATAGTGATCTAATAGCCTATCGCACTTGTCGTTATAACTCTCAAAAGAGGCTTCTCAATTTTCCCGGTATTTTGTTTACAGGAAAAGCTCTGGCAATCATGAATTCCATAACTTTGGTGGTTGATTTATTTCTTTTTTCTCGAAAAGAGTTGAATTGAATTTTCGTAAACCCAAATTAATTGCCTGTTATGAAAACCGGAATACTTGGAACGGGTATCGTAGGCCGTACGCTGAGTAAGAAACTTTCGGATCTGGGTTACGAGGTAACCATGGGTACCCGGAACATTGAAGATACTCTTCTACGCACCGAAAATGACAGTTATGGAAATCCACCTGTCAGAGTTTTTCTGGAAGAAAATCCCGAAATACAACTTGCGGATATCCCCAATACCATAAAAGAAAACCGTATTATCTTTAACTGCACAAAAGGACTGGCCATTCTGGAGATCCTTAACAAGGTGGAAGATAAGCATCTCAACTCCAGAATTCTTGTGGATGTGGCCAATCCCCTGGATTTTACTTCCGGATTTCCACCTACCCTCAGTGTTTCAAATACAGATTCTTTAGGTGAACTAATCCAAAGAGCATATCCGGAGTTGAAGGTGGTCAAGACCCTGAACACCATGAACGCCGGATTGATGGTCGATCCTTCGAGGGTGGAAGGAGATCACAATGTATTTATAAGCGGGGATCATGAAGAGGCCAAAAAGGAGGTAATGCACATCCTTCATTCTTTTGGTTGGGAAGATAAGAATATTTTGGATCTCGGTGATATCTCCACTGCGCGTGGAACCGAAATGCTGCTGCCTATCTGGACACGTTTATACGCTAAATATCATGACGTTAATTTCAATTTCAAAATAGTCAGAAGCTAGAAACCTTTGGAAAACCCCTAAGGTTAAGATCCCTTATTTACGAATTCTCATTTTTTTTATCCTCGTAAACCTTTTTGATAAGGGCATAAAGAGTCTCTTTATCCACATCTTCCAGTTCTTTCACATAGAGGCAGGCTTTCCCGGTCTTATATTTTCCAAGTTTATTCATAAGATCCTCATTCTTCTCAAAAAAATAATTGAGGTAAACGGTCATGTTCTGTTTTCTCGGTGAGAATCCGACAATAAACCAATCTCCTTCCCTGCCGCTTGCGTACTTATAGTGATATTTTCCGAACCCGACGATGCTTTCTCCCCACATATTTCCTTTTTCCCCGGAGATTTCCTGCATCATATTGAGAACTTCGAGCGCGTCCTTCTTTCGCTTTTCGTTATCAAGACTATTGATAAAATCGATGGGCTCTGCCTGAGTCTTTTGGGTTTTGTTTTCTTTCATGGCTTTTTAATAAAAACAATTTGGTTACAAAGAGTTCAAAAAAAAGCCGGAAAAAATTCCGGCTCTCCATTAGTCATAGTTAATTGTGTGGTTAGCGGAAGCTTACTCCAATCCCCCCGGTAACGCTACTATAGTTGGCTCTGGTATAATCGAAATGCAGGGTAATCACCCCGAGTTTAATGCGGAAACCGGCATTCAACCTGAGGTCTTTTGAGTTCAGGATTTCAATGTCGAAAGGATCTTCGTACACATCCTGCTCGTCAACCACAATTTCACCAAAATAGGGACTGTCGGTATCGGTTTCAAGGCGGCTAATGGGATAGTTTCCTTCAAGTGCGATCTGGGTGGTAGAATTACTGTATCCGATTCCCTGGTAAAAGGTAATGACGGGAAGAGTTTGAGAAAAGACCAGGTTGACAGTCCATGCTTCCACTTCAAAGATTAATCTTTGATCAAGCCAGAGGTTATCGTTTTGGATAAGGTCCACTGCAATATCATCGGGAGTAAACTCAACATTGGCAAAGGAATTCATTTTTGTGTACCCGCCTTGTAGGCTTCCTTCCAGGACCGGTAATTTTTTCAGGACCGGAATATGTTGAAAAATACTGTGTTTCAGTCCCACACCCCAGAGTCCGATATTCCCATAGTCTCCGAAACTAAGGGAGGGCAGAAAGCGTCCGTTAATTTCGGTACCGAAGGGAAGTCCGATCCCGACCTGAGCCATAGGCAGTGGAACCAGATTCAGTCCGGTCCCGTTAGGCATGGTATATTCCGCTACTGTAACCCCTTTTCCACCCACGGATTCAGAATAGGATATTCTGGGTCGTTCGTCGGTCTGCTTACCCATGATGGTAGGACTTTCCGGATCTCCGATCACGGTTCCGTCCAGCATTAGTTTAGCCAGATCAAATAATTTATCTTCCGAAGGTGCCCAGACAGCATTTACTGTGATGGTCACATCGAATCCTCCCAGTTTGTGGGGTTTAGCGGTATTGTACCAACCTGCATTGAGATCGGCACCAAAGGCATTTCCAAAAGGAGTCAGATATCCTTCGAAGAGTTTCTCTGCATCTTCTATCCCTCCTTTAATAAAATCAATTTCATCAATCTGAGCTTTCAAGCTTGCGGTAAAAGCAAGGGTAATGCTCAGAAAAACCAGGGAAATTTTCTTTTTTAACATACGTTTCAGGATTTTATGATTTAGGATTTATTAACCATAACAATAAAAATCAAGGGTAAGCCCCGGAACCGAAAAACGGATCTGTGGTTACCTTCAATAATTACTATCTTTATACTTCAAAAATTGGATATGGTTTCAAACAGGCCACTTGCGGAACGGTTAAGGCCCTCGGACCTGGAAGGGTATCTGGGACAGGAAAAGCTTACGGGCAGGGATGGGATCATCCGGAAAATGATTGAATCGGGCAATCTTAGCTCCTTTATTCTCTGGGGTCCTCCCGGTGTAGGAAAAACCACTCTTGCCAGGATTGTGGCTAATCGTCTCGAGCGTCCTTTTTACAGTTTATCGGCGATTAACTCCGGGGTGAAGGATGTAAGGGAAACCATTGAAAAGGCGCGGAATCAGCAATTCTTCTCCAAGCCCTCCCCTGTTCTCTTTATAGACGAGATTCACAGATTTAGTAAATCTCAGCAGGATTCTTTATTGGGTGCGGTTGAACAGGGTATAGTGATCCTTATCGGGGCCACCACCGAGAATCCTTCGTTTGAGGTGATCAGCCCTCTGCTTTCCCGGTCGCAGGTGTATGTGCTGGAGAGTCTGGGAGTGAAGGAACTGGATTTACTTCTCGAGAGGGCGTTAAAGGAGGACAGCTTTCTAAAGACTCTAAAGGTGGAGATCAGGGAAAAGGAAGCTCTCTTTCAGTATTCGGGAGGAGATGCCAGAAAACTCCTCAATGCTCTGGAACTGGTGATCAATTCGGAAATGTCTGAAAATAAGGAGGAAAAGATCTCCATTACCAATGAAAAGGTTAAAAAGATCATTCAGGAAAACCTGGCAATTTATGATAAGAACGGGGAAATGCATTACGATATCATTTCCGCCTTTATCAAATCGGTTCGTGGAAGTGATCCGGATGCCTCGGTTTATTGGCTGGCCAGGATGATCGAAGGCGGGGAGGATGTTAAATTCATAGCCCGGAGGTTGCTCATTCTGGCAGCTGAGGATATCGGACTTGCAAATCCGAATGCCCTGCTTATTGCCAACCAGGGGTTTGATGCGGTAAATAAGATCGGATGGCCGGAATCCAGGATAATCCTTTCAGAAGTAACTATTTACCTGGCTTCTTCCCCGAAAAGCAATTCGGCCTATATGGCCATCAATAAAGCCCAGGAAATTGTGAGGAAAACAGGAAACTTAGCCGTACCTTTAGATCTCCGGAATGCTCCAACCAGGCTAATGAAGGAGCTGGGATACGGAAAAGAATACAAATATGCCCATAACTACGATCAGCATTTTGTAGACGATAATTATTTTCCGGAAAGTCTGCAGGACAAGGATTTCTATTCGGCCGGGGATAATACCCGGGAAAATGAGATTTTAAAACGTCTTTCAGCCCTGTGGAAAGACCGGTATAAATAAACGACTCTATGATAAGTAAGCTTGAATCCATTGAAAACATTCACTTCACTGAGAATGGAAATTTTTTCCTTCTGGCAGGGCCCTGTGTTGTGGAGAGTTATGAGAATCTTAAACAAATAGCCGGCTACATGAAGGAGCTGACCGAAAAACTGAAAATTCCTTATGTTTTCAAAGCTTCCTATCGAAAAGCCAACCGTTCCAGGCTTGATTCCTTCGCGGGCCTGGGAGATGAAGAGTCGCTCATGCTGCTTTCCAGGCTTAAATCGGAATTTGAGCTGCCTGTCATAACCGATATTCATTCGGCAGCCGAGGCTGGAATTGCTGCAGAAGTAGCAGATGTTCTTCAGATCCCGGCATTTTTATGCAGACAGACCGATCTCCTGATTGCTGCGGGAGAGACCGGTCGTTGGGTCAACATAAAAAAGGGTCAGTTTCTTTCTGCATCTGCCATGCAGTTTGCTGTTGATAAGGTCCGAAGCACAGGGAACGAAAACCTTATGCTTACCGAACGTGGCACGACCTTTGGGTATCAGGACCTGGTGGTAGATTACCGGGGTATTCCGGAAATGCAAAAATCCGGAACCCCTGTGGTTCTGGATATTACCCACTCCCTGCAGCAGCCCAATCAGAGCTCGGGTGTTACCGGCGGACAACCGGAATTAATTGAGACCATTGCCCGTGCAGGAATTGCGGTCGGAGTGGATGGGATCTTTATTGAGACTCATCCCGAGCCGGAAAAGGCATTGTCTGACGGTGCAAACATGCTAAGGATGGACCTGATGGAAGGATTACTTATAAATTTGCTGGAGATCCGAAAAGTAATTAACGAACTCAGCAAAGGATAAGGTTTTATTTGGAAAACCATTAAACTATACCGTAAATTAGATTGTTCATGTTTTATTAAATCCTAAACCAAGTAAATTATGAAAAAGTACTTTTCTCTTCTCGGCCTGATTATTCTGGCAGGCACACTTACCCTTTCAGCCCAGGATGTGGATAAAATCCTGGAAAACTATTTTGAAGTGATCGGTCAGGATAAAGTATCCGATATTAAAACCATTGTATCCAAAGGAAAAGCCATGCAGATGGGCATGGAATTTCCCATTGTTCTATACCAGAAAAGACCTGGTATGATGAGGATGGAAGCGGAAATTCAGGGAACCAAGATGGTACAGGCTTATAACGGCGAATCCGGATGGGCGATCATGCCCTGGACCGGCAGCATGGAACCTCAGGATATGGGAGAGGATCAGAATAAAAGTCTCGAGCAAATGGCGGATATGGATGGGGACCTTTACAACTGGAAAGAAAAAGGCTTTGATCTCACCCTGGTTGGGGAAGAAGATATGGAAGGAACCCCGGTATATAAATTAAAGCTGGTAAAGCCGGACGGGGATGAATTTTTGTATTACATTGATTCTGAGAATTATGTTGTTCTCAGGGTAGACTCCAAGGTAAATGTTCAGGGCGCTGAGGTGGAATCATCCTCCTATTACAGCAATTTCAAGCCTGTCGAAGGCATGATCATGGCCCATAGTATTGAATCCAGAATGGGGGATCAGGTTACCATGCAAATTGTACTTGAGAGTTTTGAGATCGATACTGAGCTGGACAACAGTTTATTCGAAAAACCTTCCAGTTCCGAGCAGGGGGGAGAAGAATAAATCCGACCTTAACCAGATCATGACAGCCATTAACACTAACCTTAAAACTGCCTTTCTTTCTGTCCTTTTCGTTTTTGTTTTCATTTTCACCTCCCTGGCCCAGGTGAAATTGGATCATAACACTTTTGGAGAAATTCAGGCAAGAAGTATTGGACCGGCCACCATGAGTGGAAGGATATCTGCTCTTGATGCGGTTCATTCAGATCCCAGAATCATCTTTGTGGGTTCGGCCAGCGGCGGGATATGGAAATCCACCAACGGCGGAATCGAATTCAAACCGGTTTTTGATGATCACACCCAGTCTATAGGGGCCATCGCAATTGTTCAGGATCATCCCGACACCATATATGCAGGTACCGGCGAATCCTGGGTAAGGAATTCGGTCTCTGTGGGGACCGGAATGTATAAAACCACTGACGGAGGCGATACGTGGAAGGAAATTGGTCTTGATAGTACGGAGCGAATAGGAAGAATTGCCATTCATCCTGAAAATCCTGACATACTTTACGTAGCTGCACTGGGTACTCTCTGGTCTCCCAATTCCCAACGGGGTGTTTTCAAATCTACCGATGGTGGAGAAAGCTGGGAAAAAGTGCTCTTTATTGATGAAAATACCGGTTGTGCAGATATTACCATCAATCCTGAAAATCCGGATGTTCTCTATGCAGGCATGTGGGATTTTCGCCGAAAGGCCCATACCTTCCGTTCGGGGGGACCTGGAAGCGGAATATACAAAACCAGCGATGGAGGGAAAAACTGGGAAAAGCTAAGCAACGGACTTCCGGAGAGTGAGATGGGAAGAATTGCTGTCGCCGTTTCCCCGGTAACTCCGAATATGGTGTATGCGGTTATTGAGGCCGGTAATGATGAAGGTGGTTTATTCAGGTCGGACAATAATGGTGCTTCCTGGGAAAGAGTTAATAAATCTCAGGCCGTTATCGAACGTCCCTTCTATTTTCATCAGATCTACCCCGATCCGGTTGACACTTTTCGGGTTTACAAGCCCAGTTTCAATCTTCATGTGAGTGATGACGGGGGCAAAACCATGAGAATAGCCTATGTGGGTGGGGGAGATGTGCATGTCGATCATCATGCCTTATGGATCAGCAGGAATAATCCCGAACTGCTATACCTGGGTACCGATGGCGGTGTTTACAAATCCATAGACCAGGGAAAAACCTGGCTGATGTTCCGAAATCTTCCGGTTTCACAATTCTACCGGGTATCGGTCGATATGGCTGATCCTTACCATGTTTACGGCGGACTCCAGGACAATGGCTCCTGGTATGGTCCCAGTAAAAGTCCGGGTGGAATTAACAACTCGGATTGGAACAATGTCGGGTTCGGTGATGGTTTTTATGTTTTTGCCGACCCCGTAGATCCTGATATTCTTTACTGGCAGTGGCAGGGAGGCAATTTCGTCCGCTATTACAAAGAGACCGGTGAAGTCAAAGAGATCCGTCCCTATGGAGATGAAAAACTGGGTAAGTTGCGCTGGAACTGGAATTCGGCCATCGCCTTTAGTCCGACAACCGATAATATGTATGTAGGTTCACAATACTTATTCCGATCACCCGACAGGGGAGACAGCTGGGAGAGGATATCGCCCGATCTTACGACCAATGACCCGGAAAGGCAAAAACAGGAAAAATCCGGGGGAATTACCATCGACAACTCCACGGCAGAAAACAATGCGACTATCTACACAATTGGAGAGAGTCCCCTCAACCCCGATGTGATCTGGGTAGGTACCGACGATGGATATGTTCAGCTAACCCGCGATGGAGGTAAAACCTGGAAAAATGTGACCGAAAACCTACCAGGCATTCCGCAGAAAACCTGGATAAGTAATGTTGAACCGGGGCGTTTCGCGGAAGGGACAATGTACGTAACGGTGGATCACCACAGAGACGGGGATATGAATCCCTATGTATTTAAAACAGAGGATTTCGGGGAAAGTTTTGTTTCACTTGTAGATGAAAACATTGAAGGGTATTGCTGGGACATAGTTCAGGATCTGGTAAATCCGAATCTTCTCTTCCTGGGAACCGAATTCGGACTGTACGTAAGTATTGACTATGGGGAATCATGGTCCAGACTCAAAGGGAGCATCCCTAAAGTTGCGGTTCATGAGATGGTCATACATCCAAGGGATCATGACCTGATTCTTGGCACTCATGGCCGCGGAATAATGATCATTGACGACCTTACTCCACTCAGGGCCCTTAACCAAAATATTCTGGAACAGGATCTTGCTTTCCTTCCTTCCAGACCTTACCTGATCACCAGCATGGGAGGTGCCCAGACCTTTTCCGGCGACGATGAATTTATTGGGAGGAATCCGACCGATGCCGTCTATATTACCTATTACATGAAGAAGCGGCATATTTTCGGAGATATGTACATGGAGGTCTACGATCCTGAAGGGGAAAAGATCGCTACCCTTCCCGCAGGAAAACGCAAGGGTATTAACCGGGAAGCCTGGACCCCCAGAGAAAAACCACCCAAAGTTCCTGCTTCCAATAACCTGGCGGGAGGAGCATTGTTCGGACCAACCTACCTGCCGGGAGATTATACGGTTAAGGTAATAAAAGGAGATGAGGAATTTGAAGGTAAGGTAAGTATTGCCTTTGATCCCCGGCTTCCCCATTCGACAGAAGACAGGGAACTCCAGTTGAAAACCCTGAGAAAGGCTTACCGCATGTTGGAAGATCTGGCTTTTGTAGATGCCAGGATCAATGGAATACTAAAGGATATCAGAAAATACGAAGAAGACAATGATATTCGCACTTCCTCCCAGCAGAAGCTGAAAGATTA
This sequence comes from uncultured Bacteroidaceae bacterium, assembly GCA_964572225.1. GTDB lineage: Bacteria > Bacteroidota > Bacteroidia > Bacteroidales > CAZNFR01. The sequence goes on along the minus strand of CAZNFR010000009.1, from coordinate 17,210 downwards.
TGGTGACGAACTGGAAACCTTCCGTAAAACCCTGGTAGCTACCGAAATGGGAGGAATTACAGGTGAAGAGCAGCTAAGGGAAAGAATCTCCTCAGTCTATGGAGGAGTGATGCGGTATTATGGAAAACCTACCGATTCGCAAATTTCCCGGCTTACTGTTCTTGAGGGAGAACTAAGAGACCGAATGGGAAAATCTGAAGAACTGCTTGTTCGGGCTGATGAAATGAACCGTATCCTTGAGAAGGCAGGAAAAGATCCTTTGAAGATCCTCACCCTGGAAGAATTCAAGGAAGAGGAATAAAATACGGATGCCGGTCATGGAAAAGGGCCCTTCGTCAGAAAGGCCCTTTTTGTTTTGTACAGCCTGACTATAAGCCGGGTTCTGTGATCCACCGAAGGTGAACCTCCTGTCATTTATCTGAGCGGCCTACCCCCCGGCGTAGCAAATCACTTCGGACGGGCCGTCCTCAACCACCGGTATATTTGGCCTTGCAACCTGAAAGACGAACGGCCTGGAATGTCGCCAAACCAGCCGGTGAGCTCTTACCTCACCTTTTCACCCTTATCACGTTGACCGTGACGGTTATTTTCTGTTCCGTTACTCTACCCTCACGAATAGCTCCCTCCCGGGAGTTCAGTGCCCTGTGCTGCCCGGACTTTCCTGACCCTGCTAAACCAGGGCCCGACAGGACGTCCTGCTGTGTGGCAAAGTTACAAATTTAAATGCAGGTAAAACGCAACCCATCAGGGATTTATTAACCTGATTATCTGTTCCAGGTACTTCTGATCGCTCTCATCAAAACTATTCAGCTCCTTGCTATCCACATCCATGACCCCATAAACCTCTCCTTTCGTATTGAAAAGAGGAAGTGCAATCTCTGAGCGGGAGCGGGAGTCACAGGCAATATGTCCCGGAAATTCATGAACGTCGGGCACGATCAGGCTTCTCTTTTCATTGATGGCAGCCCAGCAAACACCGGTATTTTTCGCCAGGACCTGACAGGCCACGGGTCCCTGGTAAGGTCCGACCGTCAGTTCCCCTTCCCTAAGAAGGTAAAATCCTGTCCAGAAGAAATATTCCATTTTATGATGAAGGACCGCATTGATGGTTGCCTTGCGTGCAAGTGTGTCATCCGTTGCCGTTAACAAGGAACTGAGCTGATCGATGATCCTCAGGTACCTTCCTTCTTTTTTCTTTGGTTCCATTTATTTTTTTCTGCAAAGGTAAAAAATTGAAAACATTACCCGGTAACCGGATTTTTTATCCCCACTCAAATAATTAAATTAGCCTTTTTAAAAACTGAATTATGAAAATACGATTTAACCCGGGTTTTCTTCTGTGTTTTTTACCTTTTCTGTTGAATGCACAGGACAAACCAGACTGGGAGGGAGGTTTCCCGGACGGTTGCACTTCGATCACTGCCGGAAAACTTGCTACCCAGGACGGATCGGTAATTACCTCACACACCGACGACAGTCACCGAACCCGCTCCTGGATGGATATTCAACCCTCCAGCAGACATAAAAACAATGAACGAACTACCATGTACAAGCGGGTCCCTTCCGATTCCCTGGCTATGCCCACCTACAGCCACATACCCATAGGAAGTATACCCCAGGCAAGAGAAACCTATCAGTTTATTAACACTGCCTATCCCTGTATGAATGAGTTTCAGCTGGGAATTGGAGAGTCTACCTTTGGCGGAAGGGAGGAATTACAATCAGACTCAGGCCTTATTGACTGTCAGCGACTTTGCAGGCTAATGCTCGAAAGATGCAAAACCGCGCGCGAAGCCATCGGGATGGCAGGCAGTTTGCTGGCGGAATATGGCTGGAACGACTATGGTGAATGTCTGACCATTTCTGACAAGAACGAAGTATGGCACCTTGAGATCGTAGGTCCGGGTAAAGGAAAAACCGGTGCAATCTGGGTTGCACAAAGGGTACCTGATGATGAAATATCGGTTAATGCCAATGCCAGCCGGATCCTTGAGATTGATCCGGATGATGAAGACTATTTCCTGGTGAGTGATAATATCTATGAGGTTGCTTTGGACAAGGGTTGGTGGGATGGAGAGGAACCCTTTCGATTCGCTTATGCCTATGCCCCCGAGAGTCGTACATCCCTGGCTTCAAGGCGAAGGGAATGGCGAGTGTTGGACCTGGTGGCACCTTCACTCGAGTTGGATCCCAATGCGGAAAACTATCCCTTTTCCGTAAAACCCGATGAAAAGATAAGCTTATATAAGCTGGTGGAGATTTTTCGTGACTATTATGAAGGAACCGAATTCAACTTTGTGAAAAACATTACGACCACTGATGAGGAGGGAAAAACCGTTCTTTCCCCCCTAGCCAACCCATTTATGCCCTATGATATGAACAAGGTTTTCGATATCAATGGAGGCTGGGGCTGGAGAGGTGAAAGAACCATTGCCCGGTGGTATACCATGTATGCTACCATAATACAAAGCCGGGAATGGTTGCCCGATGAGGTAGGTGGCGTTGTCTGGCTTGCACAGGACAATGTAGCGTCTTCGGTATATATTCCCGTTTACTGCAGCGTTACTGACCTTCCCGAATCCTATAAAACTCCCGGAAGACCCAATGGGTACACAACCGAATCAGCCTGGTGGGCCTTTAACAGGATGGGGACTCTGGCAGCGCAGCGCTGGGGAGAAATGAGGTATGATGTGATGGAGGTATTCGATCCCATGCAAAAAGAGCTTTTCAATGCTCAGCTGAGTTTTGAGAAAAAAGCACTGGAAATTTACCAGCAGGAGGGCCGTGAAGCCCTGGTTAAATACCTTACGGAATATACTCTGAAATGGGGAGAAACAGCCGTGGAAAAAGCCTGGGAGACCGGAGACCTGTTGTGGACGAAATACGATGAACTTTTTTAATAAACAATGAACAAACGAGGTTTTGCCAGCGATAATAATGCCGGAGTTTCTCCGGAAATTTTGGCCAGGATCGCTGAGGTTAATCAGGGGCACACCATAGCCTATGGTGATGATCCCTATACCCGGGAAGCAGAGATCCGGATCAGGGAAATTTTCAGAGAGGATACCCGTGTTTATTTTGTATTTATAGGAACTGCCGCCAATGTTTTAGGACTGGATGCCGTGAGCCAGCCTTATCATTCCATCATTTGTGCAGAAACTGCCCACATCCATGTAGATGAATGTGGTGCTCCTGAAAAATTCACGGGTTGTAAGCTTTTGCCTGTGGAAACTCCCGATGGAAAGCTCACTCCTGACTTGGCTGCAAAACATATGCATGGCTTCGGATTTGAGCATCATGCCCAACCCAGGGTCATTTCCATAACCCAATCGACCGAAATGGGAACCGTTTACACAATCGAAGAGATCCGGAAACTGGCTGGTTATGCTCATTCACACGGACTCCTGTTACACATGGATGGTGCCCGGATCAGCAATGCAGCCGTGAGTTTGAACAGATCATTCCGGGAGTTCACTGTTGATGCGGGTGTGGATATCCTTTCCTTTGGCGGAACAAAAAATGGAATGATGTACGGGGAAGCAGTCCTTTTTTTTAACAATGCAGCCGGAGAAGATTTTAAATACCGAAGAAAGCAGGGGATGCAACTGGCCTCGAAAATGAGATTTATTTCAGCCCAGTTTCTCGGTTTTCTGGAAAATGACCTTTGGAAAAAAAATGCGGAACATGCAAACCAAATGGCAAGGCTTCTTGAGGAAAAAGTAAGGGAAATCCCGGGAATCACCATCACACAAAAAGTAGAGGCAAACGGGGTTTTTGCAAGGGTTCCCGCCGGGATCATTCCTGAACTTCAAAAAGAATTTTTCTTTTATATCTGGGATGAAGACAAGTCAGAAGTAAGATGGATGACCTCCTTCGATACGACAGAAGAGGATATCCTGGGATTTACTGAATTATTGAAGGAAAAAATGGGGTCATCATGAATTTCTTATTCCCCCTCCTCCCCTATACAGCAAGGAAGAATCCCCATAACTCAAAAACCGGTAGTCATTGGCCAGGGCATGATCATAAATTTTTCTCCATTCCCCACCGGTAAGAGCTGCGATCAGCATCAGCAGCGTACTGGAGGGTTGGTGAAAATTCGTTAGAAGTGCATCCGTCATTTTAAATTCGTAACCAGGGGTAATCATAATGCTGGTAGAGGCTTCATACCTGTCAAGATCTCTGACAAGCAATTCCTGGCAGAGGGCCTCCAAAGCCTGGTTTCGTGAATAGGATCCCGATAAGCTGTAGGCTTCCCACTGGGAAAGATGATGGGAAAGGGTTCCCTCCTGCAATCGCTTAACGCCCAGCCAATACAAACTCTCTAGAGTACGGCAGGAGGTTGTCCCTACCGGAATAATAAAATCATGCTTTTGGATCAGGCATTCCAGATTTTCCCTGGTAATGGTAATATGCTCTGTATGCATTTCATGATGGGCGGCATTGTTGCTTTTTACCGGGATAAAGGTGCCTGCACCCACATGCAGGGTCAGGAAACAACTTGATATGCCTTTTTTGCTGAGTTCATGAAAAACCCGGTCGGTAAAATGGAGTCCGGCAGTTGGGGCTGCAACCGATCCCTCCTCCCGGGAATAAACCGTCTGATAACGAATACGGTCCGATTTTTCCGCCTCTCTGCTCAGGTAGGGAGGGATCGGGGTTTTACCGAATACTTCCAGTACTTCACCAAAGTTAAGGCCGGATGGCTCCCATGAAAACTGAATTTGATTTTTTATCCCGGTTTTTCGGGCCCGGAGTATCATCTGATCCTTGTTTTCCAACCTCAGCTCATCCGAAGACCATTTCTTTGCGTTTCCAATCAAGCAATCCCAGACCACACTTCCCCTAGCTTCGAAATTTGACTGATACTTCGGGGGATCTGCAGGGTGCAGACAAAAGATCTCAATCTCCGCCCCGGTGGGTTTCCGGAATTTTAGCCGGGCATGAATGACCCTGGTTTCATTGAAAACGAGAAGGTCTTTTTTCTCAAGTAAAGAAGGGATATCCTTAAATATGAAATCCTTTATTTTGGAGTCCCGGAAAAACAATAACCGGGACGCGTCTCTTTCCTCAAGTGGATATCTGGCAATCCTGCTATCCTTAAGTTCATAGTAAAATTCCGACAAATCGATATAATCGGGCTTTTTCATCCGAGTCAGTTTTTCATCCGGTTCCGGGGGTCTCAGATCATTCCTTTATTTTATGGCGGAATCCTGAGGAAAAGGGGTAAAATTACCTAATTTTGCAGAAAAGAGGAAGTATGAACATCAATATAGGAGATAAGGTTAAATTTCTCAATGAGGTTGGTGAGGGAACTGTTACCTCCTGGATGGATAAAAAAACCGTCATGGTAAAAACCAAGGATGACTTTGAGATGCCGGTCCTGGTGAGTGAACTGATAGTGATGGAAAAAGCAGCGCAGGAAGTTGAAAAGAAACCTGAAGTTCCGGAGATGATCGCAGACCCTTCAGAAGAAACCCTGGATGAAGAGGAATTGGTAATGGATGAAGAGATTGCCATCGGGATTAAGCTTAAAAAAAACACTGCCGAGATTCAGGCATTCCTCATCAACAATTCGAGTTACTACCTATACTATAATGCAGGAATTGAGAAAGAAGGTGAAGAGGTGAGGCTTTCGGGAGGGGAGTTGGAACCCGGAATTAAGGTATACCTGGGGAAGATCCTTCCGGAAAACATGGAGAGGGACATCCGACTGATATGCAGTCTGATCTTTTGGAACAAAGGATTTTATCGCAACCTGCAGCCCGTTCAGAGGAAACTGATCCTGGACCCTTCAGCCATTGTAACCGGAATTGCATTGACGGAAAATGAGTATTTCGAGCAAAAGGCTGCAATTTACATACTCCACTCTTTCAGACAGAAGGGAGATGTGGTTGAAGACAAATTGTCTGATCTCAGGGATCTAAAGAAAATCATTCAGCAGAAAGAGCAAACCCTTGAAAGACAACCTGTTCGGACTGCCACAGCGAAAAATGATCCCGAAGAGGTGGACCTGCACATAGAATGCATCCTTGATGATTACAAGGATCTGAGTCCCGGTGAAATCATCCAGGCCCAACTGGGAAGGTTTGAAACCAGTTTAAACACGGCCATCCTTCACAATACCCGGCGGATGGTTTTCATTCATGGGATTGGCAATGGAAAATTAAAGCATATATTAAGGAAGACCCTAGACAGGAAATACCCGGATCTTCGTTATCAGGATGCCTCATTCAGGGAATACGGCTATGGAGCAACCATGGTGATTATACCCGGAAAAAAATAAGGTCATTTTCCTTTTCTCCACCCCCGGAAAAGATAGAATCTTCGATGCTCCCTGCCAGCGGGGATCACCAAGGAATTGTCATGGCTTATATACTTGATGTCCTCAATGGTAAAAAAGGCAGAAGGATTGAATTCCCTGACAAGGCTGACGGCAAGGGGAACCAGCTTCCGCTTTACCACCGAATAAATAATATTTACCTCACTTTCCTTTCCTTTAGCTTCGATAACGGTGGTAGGTATGCCTTTTTCATTGAGTGCCTCCGCAAGACCCGTAAGCTCTTTTCTGGTAATGACCTTCAAAAGGGAAACTCCCATTGCAAGTCTTTCTTCAATGGTCATCCCAATGAAATTCCCACAGGCAAATCCGGCAGCATAGGCTATGTAGTTTAACCAATTGTCCAGGTGCTGAATAATATTGCTGATGGCCAGTGCCCATATGAAGACTTCAAAAAAGCCTAGAATGGGAGCGATAAGTTTGTTTCCCCTTGAAACGTATATGATTCGTATGGTTCCGATGGATACATCGGCGATGCGCAGAAAAAAAATAAGGACGGGAATCAGGTACATCCTCAGGCTTTCATCCTGGATAAGATGCGGAATGGACATATCAGGTCAGGTTATTGATCAGTTCTATGATCTTGTCCAGTGAGTAGGGCTTGGTAAGCAGCTCATCAAAGCCTGCATCACTGAAATCCTCAAAAAACAAATTCGGATTGTGAGCTGTAAGGGCGACGATAGAAACCACACTTTTCCCGGGTGACATATTTTTTCGAATATGTTCACAGGTTTCAATTCCATTCATTACCGGCATCTCAATATCCATGAGGATAAGATCAATGTCCTCTTTTTCAAATACTTCCAGAGCTTCCTTGCCATTCTCGGCCTGATGGGAATCATGCCCCAGGGTCTTAATGAGTTCGGATAGTAACAGCCGGTTGGTAAATATATCGTCGACAATTAGAATAGATAACTTCTTCATTTTTGTCCCTCAGAAATAAAAATAGTTGCAAATATAGTATAAAAAACTATCCCAGTTCACTCAATGTCCGAATAATATCCATGCTGTTTATCCGGATTCCGGAACCATCAATATCAATGATCTTATCGTTTTTAAATTCGGTGAGTGTACGTATTAAACTTTCTTTTGTTGTTCCGGCGAGTTCGGCCAATTCCTTACGCGTGAGCGGAAATGTGAAATTCTGCGACTTGTAAACATCCTCGGAAAAGTATAAAATAAGGTCAGCGATCCGACCGGGAAGTTGTTTATGCGACTGACTGAGAAGGCGTTTGAAAATGAAAAGTCCGTCGCTACTTAACAGCTTCAAAAAATGCAATGCGAACCTCCCGTTTTCCATCAGGATTGATTTTACCACCATGATATCTAGATCACAAATTTCTGCTTCAGAAATGCAGGAGGCTGAGTATTGATGGAGATTTTCCCCGAAAACTGACATAAGTCCGATGTATTCACCCTGGGAGGCAATTTTCAGGATTACGGTGCGGTCCCCTCTTCCCTCTTTGTAAATTTTGACATACCCGTAATTAATAAACATCAGATGAGAAGTACGGGTATTTTGTCTGAAAATCACATCTTTCTTTCGAAACCTGACAATATTGATATTATTGTGAAGCTGCATCCTTTGTTTTTCAGTAAGGAGATGCTCATAGGGTATTTCGACCTGTTTTTGATTAAGAGCAATTTTTTCGGAGGAGCTTCCCATGGATGCTGATTATGTTCAATAAAAATATAAAATATTTGAAGTTTTTCAAATGCCGGTTTCTCTTCATACGCAGATTAACCCTAAAGGATTCCTATTTTACCATAATTTGAGTTGGAGAAACTTCAACAATTTACCCTATTGATTATGTGAAAGTTAATAGATTTTCTTAAACTCTGTTAATTAAATTCCGGTGATTAATATCAATTGTTGATTTAAGGAATGTCATTAAATATTAACTTTACTAAGTAATTTAATTTATTTATTTTACATTGACAATAAAAACATTACTAAACCTACACACCCCACTTCTGTATGTCAGGTGAAAAATCTATCTTAATTATTGATGATTCCAATACGAATGTGGTACTGTTGGAAGCGATCCTCGAAACAAAAGGGTTTACTACTTTTTCCGCACTGAGTGTAAAAGAGGCACTTCCCCTGCTCAGGTCTCATAAACCCAACCTGATCCTGCTGGATCTGTTGATGCCGGAGATCAGCGGATTTGATTTTCTTTCCCAGGTGCAGGAAAAGGAAGAGCTGAAAGGAATTCCTATTGTGGTGGTTTCTGCCTTAAACGATGAGGAGAATATTGAAAAAACCCTGGGATTGGGTGCCATTGAATTTATTAAAAAACCTGTTGACATTCAAACTCTTGTCAATACTGTTGAAAAGGTTTTCGAAAACTGAAACCGATTTTTTCCTTCCTTTCTTATCTTTTTCTCTTCAATTTCGTATGAGCTATCAAATCGAAAGCTAGGATCTTTTTTGTATATTTTGATCAAAATAAGCCAGGATGCGAGATAAAGGCTCAGCAAAACACTTATTCATTTTTATATCGACCGGTTTTCTGACCGGATTACTTTTTACGATACTTGTTTTTCTTGCCCTGGCTGAAGCCGAAAAAACGGATTTCGCGTGGGTTAATTTAAGTGTAATTCTCCGGGAATCTCCACTAACGGTAATTTTTCTTTTACTCCCCTTCCTTTTCGCATTAGTTTCCTTTCGGGTGTATATGTGGATCGATCGGGTAAAGATGGATTCCGGCCGGCAATTGGAAAAGGAATTGCGCATCAGGCAGGAAGCTCTTCATCTAAGCCGCAACCTGCTTGGTTCCGACCTTTCAGAAACTTCCTTTTCTGAAAAGGATGAATTGCTGGACACCCTGGATTCTTTGAGAAAAAACCTGGTTGAATCGGAAGCACACGGAGTGAAGCTTAAGGAAGAACAGGCTAAGCGCCAGTGGAGCTCGGAAGGCCTGACACTTTTCAGTGATATCCTGAGGAATCAGTCAGAGGATATGAAGACCATGGCCTATAGTCTGATCCGGAATATGGTGGTCCATTTGGACGCCAATCAGGGAGGGTTCTTTCTTACGGAGTCGGATCAGGAAGGTAAACGGTATTTTGCCATGCTCTCCGCATATGCCTATGGCAGGGATAAATTTGCCGACAAAAGGATCCCTTATGACGAAGGTTTATTGGGAATGTGCGCCCTGGAAAAAGAAATGATTTATATGACCGAAGTTCCACAGGGCTATCTTGAGATAACTTCCGGACTGGGAAAAGCGAATCCGGAATGCATAGTAATCCTTCCACTGCTCGATCAGGATGAGGTAAAAGGCATGATCGAACTGGCTTCCTTCCGGGAATTTGAGGAGCATCAACTGGAATTTTTGAAAACCCTTGCCGAGAATATTGCCATTTCCCTCACCAATATTCAAAATACCTACCGGACCCGGCAACTCCTCGAAGAAACCCGTAAACAGGCGGAGGTACTGTCCTTAAAAGACGAACAGATGCGCAGAAATATGGAGGAATTGCGTTCCACTCAGGAAAAGGCTGCAATGCAGGCCGAGGAGTTTATCAGTTTTTCCAACACGGTAAATCATACGCTAATACGGGCTGAATATGACACACAGGGAACCCTGATCTATGCCAATACAAAATTTCTTCGAAAACTGGGTTATTCCGGCAACCGTGAGGTGGAAGGAAAATCCATCCTTATGTTTATTCACGAGAAAGACCGGGAATGGTTTAACCGGATCTGGGAAAGCCTTGCCATTGGGGGCAAACATTTTGAGGGTTATATGAAGCATATTACCCGGAAAGGCCAGGATCTCTGGACCATGGCCACCTATACCTGTGTGCGCAGGGAAGACGGTTCAGTAGATAAAATCCTCTTTTTGGCAATTGATACTACAGAACAGAAAAAGCAGTCCCTGGATTATGAAGGACAGATTGAAGCAATCGACCGCCTCGTACTCAAATCCGAATTTGCTCCCGACGGAAGGATACTCCAGGTAAACAATCGCTTCAGCGAAACACTGAATCCGGGTAAGGACAATGGTGAAAATAACAGTCTTTTCGATTATCTGAATCCCCGTGACCTTGAGACCATTACTGAATTATGGGAAAGGATTATTTCCGGTAAACCCCACCGGGGCCAGATCCGTCTGCTTACGCGCGATAAACAGGAAAAATGGTTTATGGCCTCCTTCAGTGCCGTAAGCGATATGTATGGTGAAGTGTACAAAGTCATCTTTCTTGCAAACGAAATAACTCATGAAAAAACCCTTGAATCGGAGAGCCAGAAACAGATGGAGGATCTCAAAAAGAAAGCAGAAAACACCCGCATGGAAATCCTGGATCTAAAGGAAAAACTGCGAAAGGAAAAAGACATTTTCTCTTCAGAAAAAAATGAGCTTATCTGGAAAGTCAGTATATACAAACATCTTTTAAATTCCATGGATTCTCTCATTCTCATCAGCGATAATGAAGGAATTGTCCAGTTCATTAACCAATCCGGTCTTCGTTTTTTCGGAATGAAGAGTCTTCAGGTTCTGGAAAAGCCCCTGCCTGCCTTATATGAGAATTTCACCAGCCCCGACGATAGAAAAATGCTTTCTTCCCTGATCAATTATACATCGCAGGAGAAAAAAGAAAGTACGATTCGTATCAGAGACCTGAATGGCGAAAATACGGAATTCCGGTTCACAAAAGACAGCGCTGAAAGGGATCAGAGAGTCTTTCATATTTTTTCCCTGGCCCCAATTTTATGATCCTTACTATTGATAAGAAATATGCTTTTCCTTATTTTTAGCAAATTAAACTATATGCATGGAATCCGGGGAGCTTTCAAAAACTATTAAAAGTTTAATTAAGAGCAATTTCCCAAAAGAGCTGAAAAATTACCTTACAGATCTCTTTTCGTACTTCCCATTCCCTTTTCTGATCGTTGATCAAAATTTCAACGTAGTTTTATTTGATGAACGATTTTTGAAAAGCATAAAATATAACCTCAAAGACCTGCTTAGATCTAACCTGACTGATCTGACCGGGATGGAAATTCCGGAGGTTCGTAAGTTTATCACAGAGGTTACCAAAAAAAGAGCAAAACCTCTGCACGATCTGCATTTTTTTGATAAGAACAATAAAAAGTTGCTTACTACCTCTCATGTCTCCGAGATAAGACCGGAAGAAGGAAGATTTTTCTTTTTTTCCATTCTCAATATCCGCTATCCTCGTTACCTGGATGAGTTGTTCGACTCAAGAGAAATTGATGAGTTTGTCAACAAACTGGATAATAGAGGCTTATGGTCGATAGACTTGAAACATGGAAAATTTGCAGGGTCTGAAATCTGCTTTAAGTTACTGGGCTTAAACTATGTAAATTCCTTTATTAGTTTACCCGACCTTAAGGAATTATTCATTAACAAAGAGGAAAAAGACAGCTTTGACAAGGGATTGATCGGAGTATCCACCGGTTCCCAGCCTTTTAGTATGGAATTCAGGGTGAGAACCGGCGATGAGGAAAGGAAGGAGATTCGGATTCTGAAGCTCAATTGCGGATTAAGAAACACTGAAAATGGGGAATATATCACAGGCAGTCTGGAAGATATCACTTCTTTTAAGAAAATTGAAAACGAATTACTGAAATCCAGAAGCTTTGCTGAAAAAGCCGATCAGGTTAAATCCAATTTTCTGATCAATCTTAGCCATGAGATCCGGACTCCGATGAATGCCATTTTGGGATTCAGTGAGCTTTTGAGTCACGAAAACCTCAATAAAAAAGAAATAGACAATTACACCTCTATCATCCGATCCAAAGGCAACTATTTGCTGACGCTTATCGATGATGTAACCCAGATATCCCAGTTTGAATCCGGTAAAATTCAGCTCAATTTTTCGGAATTTAAACTTCTTCCGGTACTTAGTGAACTTGAATCCGAGTTTAATGAAAAAAGGATAGAGTCCGGAAAAAGCAACATCTCCATTGAACTTCAGGTACCGGATGATGCCGAAAAACAGACGATCTATACAGATTCGGGTCGATTCCACCAGTTATTATCCAATCTTCTCAGTAATGCACTAAAATTCACAGAGAAAGGCAAGATCGAATTTGGGTATCGAATGTCATCAAAATACTTCAAATTTTATGTTTCGGATACCGGTATAGGTCTCAGTAAAAAAGACCAAAAGAAAGTCTTCAACCGGTTTGAAGAGGTGGAGAGCACTGCCATGAAAAGATTTGGCGGAACTGGATTGAGTCTTACCATATCCAAATATATTGTTGAACTCATGGGGGGAAAGATAAAGGTCAGATCCGAGGTCAACAAAGGCTCCCGCTTTCAGATTAGCATCCCTGTTCTTACTGTACCTAAAACAAGTAATAAAATGAGTTATGAGATTGAAGAGGTTTCCAGAAACAATTGGAAAGACAAAGTGATACTTATAGCGGAGGATGAAGAAGTAAACTACCGATTCCTGGAAGCCATACTTCAACGCACACAGGCCAAGATTCTCAGAGCGCGTAACGGACAGGAGGCGGTTGATCTGTGCAAGAATATTAGCCAGATCGACCTGGTTCTGATGGATATTAAAATGCCGGTACTAAGTGGCTACGATGCAATCATAGAGATAAAAAAAATCCGTTCAGGTTTGCCAATAATCGCCCAAACTGCTTTTTCTTCACATGAAGAGATCGTAAAGTGTCAACAACTCGGGGTAAACGATTATGTGACCAAACCAATTGATATCAACCTTCTGGTGATTAAGATCAACAAGGTCTTCAACAAGTAGGACTCAACCCTTGAGCCAGCTAAGGATATCATCGGAATAAGGCTTGTCTCTGGGAGGAACCATTCCGACAAGTTCTCCTTTCTCGTTTATCATATACTTCTGGAAGTTCCATTTTACCTCAGAGTCCATCTTCCCATTCAGATCTTTTGTAGTAAGCCATTGATACAAAGGATGCATATCATCTCCCTTTACGGAGATCTTTGACATCATGGGAAAGGAGACTCCATAATTCTTCTCACAGAACTCGGCAATTTCTTCGTTGGTTCCCGACTCCTGGTTCATAAAATTATTTGCCGGGAATCCCACAATTACGAATCCCATCTCCTTGTATTCGTTGTACAATTTTTCAAGATCTTCATACTGAGGGGTCAGTCCGCATTTTGATGCCGTATTTACAACCAGGACTTTCTTTCCTTTCAACTGACTCAGGGGAAAATCCTCTCCGTAAATATCTTTTACTGTGAAGTCATAAAAGTTCTTTTGGGCCTGAACACCGGAAACCAAAAAGGCCAGAGTGACGATTCCTATAAATGTTTTCATATGATTTATGGCTTTGATAGAATTGATTTTATTAGTTTTGAATAGAACAAAAATGGGAGAACGAAGTTCAAAAAAAACTCCGGATGGATAAGATCCTTTACAAAATATCAGTCACCGGTCGCGTACAAGGGGTAGGTTACCGGCACAGTGCCAGAACTACCGCAAGATATTTCGGGTTAAAAGGATTTGTTAAAAATATGCCGGATGGCTCGGTATACATTGAAGCGGAAGGGTCCAGAAATCAGCTTGATGAATTTGTAGCCTGGTGCCGGAAAGGGCCAGGATTCGGGCACGTGGACAATGTTAAGATTGAATCCGCTCAGCCTGTCAATTATGAGCGGTTTAGCATTGAAGTCTGAATAGGTTTTCCCATTTTTTGAAGCAGGGATTTTAGTCCGGTAACCAACAGAACCATCGTAAGGACCAGGATAAGGACAGAAAGAATTATTAATACATAATCCTCTTTCTCAAGAAATCTGATCAGATTTTCCACCATTGCCCAAAGGGTAATAACCAAAACAAAAACCATGGGTATCAGAGTAAACATTTGATTTATATTTTTCAACCTAAGGTATACACTTACCACACCCAGCGCCAATCCGGCAAGCAATTGATTAAGCGAACCGAACAAAGGCCATAACACCATGGCTCCCTGCCCCCCTGGTTTAATAAAGGTCAGCATGGCTGCAGCCGACACAATAATGAAAGTTGAAAAATACCGGTTATTAATAAGTTTCGGTTTTCGGTCGCTGTGCCTGAATATTTCCTGCAAAGACAAACGCTGGATCCTTGCAGCACTGTCCAGGGTTGTATTGGCAAAGCTTACAATGAAGACCGCAACCAGGGAAGCACCAAATCTGGGTGGAATACCGAAAGATTCAAAAAAATTTGACGTTCCGGTGATAAAAGCCGATAGTTTGGCGCCCAGTCCGTTTGCAGCCGACCAACTGCTGTAATGATGTAAGAATGCCTCTCTGCCATAATAGGTATCCCCATCCACTTCCAGTCCCATTCCCAGTCCGCCGGCAACCGCCATCAAAACAAGTACGGCCAGAAAACTTTCGGTGATCATTCCCCCATAACCAATAAACAGAGTGTCCTTTTCGGAGTTGATCTGCTTCACTGTGGTACCCGAACTTGCCAGTGAATGAAATCCGGATATGGCTCCGCATGCGATAATGATGAAAAGAATAGGCGCCATGGCCGGAACATCCGATGAATCGCTGAAGGCAATGCTATTTATGGCCGGAGCTGTAATTTCCGGACGGGAAATAAAAAGACCCAGGAGTATCAGTCCCATCGCTACCATAAGCTGGTGGCTGTTTATATAGTCACGGGGCTGCAGCAGTCGTTGGACCGGCAAGGTGGATGCGAAAAAAACATAAATGAAAAGGATGATACACCACAAAACAACCGACGTGGAATCATCAAAGGGCAATCGGACAGGAAGATATACACCCACGATGATACTAACATACATTAAAATCACCGCAATAACGGAGTAGAGAAAACCATTTTTCCCTGATTTCAACCGGTAGCCCAGCCAGATAGCGATGGGCAGTTGAAGCCAGACCGGAAGAACAGACTCCGGGTAACGGATAAAAAGACTGGCAACGATGGCTGCAAAAACAGCCAGAACGATAAACAAAAGTAGCTGCATAATAAATTGAAAAGCCAGCCGGGCCTCCTTTCCGATAAAGTTTCCGGTCAGCTCCCCAATGGTCTGTCCTTTATTCCTTGCGGAAATTATCAGTGTGGAAAAATCATGGACCGCTCCCATAAAGATGGATCCCAGGAATATCCATAAAAAAGCAGGCAGCCAACCCCAGATGATCCCGATGGCCGGACCTACAATTGGACCCAATCCGGCAATGGTGGTAAAATGATGACCGAAAACGATTTTATCCCGGGTAGGAACAAAATCTATATCATCGCGGAATTCATGCGCCGGCATTACATTCTTATCCGATAAGTTAAAAATCCTTGAACCAAGATATTTGCCATACAAACGGTATGCAAGGATATAGCCAAGCATTGCGATTATCGTTAATACCAAACTGTTCATTCTCTTTCTTGCTTGCGAATGGGTTTTTACAATATCTTTCCACTGTAAAATTAATTTTTTCAGGGAAAAATCTGAGCTGTCGGAATAATTTCTTTTAAACGATTGTCTAATAAGTGCCTAAATTAAAAATCCTTGCATCGCTCTGAGGAAAAAGCCATATTGTCCAGAATAAGAAAAGGTGAAACGGAAGCCTTTGGACCCATAATTAAAGAGTATGAACCGGCAGTATCCAATACGGTTATCAGTTTTCTGGGAGATTCCCCGGAGGCAGAAGAAATTGCACAGGAGGTCTTTATCCGGTTTCTTAAGAAAATTCCGGGTTTCCGTGGGGAGGCAAGCATAAAGACCTATCTCATCAGGATAGCCATAAATCTATCCTTGAATGAACTGAAGAGAAGGAAAATAAAATATCAGCGGCTGGTTTTCAGGGAAGAAATTCAGGGAGATACAGAAGATCCTGAAAATCAGTCCTCGAACTTTGAAATAAAAGAAGCCGTGTACAGTGCGATTGAAAAGCTGGATGAAAGGATAAAAGCAGTGGTTATCCTAAGGTTGGTTGAAGGATATTCTACCCGCGAAACCGCTATAATCCTTAAGATCCCTCAGGGAACGGTACTTTCCCGCTTATCTAGGGGGCAGGAGCAATTAAGATCCAGCCTAAGCCACTTAATAACCTAAAAAACAATAATATGAATAAAAGAATTCATAAAACCGTCAATCCGGATTCCGCTATTGAAAGGCTGTTGAAAGAGAACAAGCTTACTTTCCGAGAGGGTTTTACAGACAGGACCCTGCAAAAGATCCTGAATATGCAGGAGGAAATAAACAATGCCCACTTTTATTTTTACCTTTCTCGTCTGCTACCAAGAATAGCCTTTTTAAGTGTAATCCTTATCGGTGTATTACTCATAAGCGCCTATCTATTGAACGGCGGGATTGACCATAAGATCCTGCTGGGCGCAGAGAGGGTTAACGAATCCAATTTTATCAGTTACCTAATCCTTAAAAAATGAAAACAAGGGCCTTTATTACCATAATTCTCAGTTTGATTATCGGTTTTCTTCTCGGCTTTGTCGTATCAAGTCAAATTACCCGGCACAGGCTCAAAGATGTGAAAAGTATGTCATCCCCCCGAAGCTTTAAGGAAAGGGTCTACGAAATAATCGAGGCCGGTCCGGAACAAAAGGAGGCTCTGAATGATTTCCTTGACCGGTATGGTGAAAGCTTTGATTCCCTTCGAAAATCCATGTCAGGAACGTTTCATGAATTTACCGATCAGTTTCATTCTGATATTCAACCCTACATTACCGAAGAACAATTGGAGAGTCTGAAAAAATTCGGAAAGGGATCAAGAAAACATTATGATAACAAAAAGGGAGAGGAAGACAACGACAGATAAAAGGCCTAACAGGATGCCCGAAAAATAGGGTAACACAAAAGGATCCGGTCTAGCCTATCCGGTATTTCTTCCGAATCCTGGAAACAACTTTCCATTCACATTCCAGTCCTTTGTTGAAAACC
>CAZNFR010000008.1:65427-69250 GCA_964572225.1 uncultured Bacteroidaceae bacterium | reverse complement strand
TCATGATTATGAATCATGCGCTCTAACCAGCTGAGCTACCTCGCCATTATTTAAAACCATTCCGGCTTACGGGCTGCAAATATAATATATAATTCTGAAAAACGAGAAATCGGTTTTGCAGGTTAGCCGGCATTCTCCCTCTCACAACAAAAGGTCATAAATCCCGGAAACTTTTGTAATTCAGAAATTACGGCACTTTCAGGTACTCCTCTCATCCCCGCATTTTTTTGATAAAGTCCGATTTTTTTTCCTATATTGCATATATATGATATCCTAATAACCCCCCAGAATGGAGAAATCAAAAATCGAACTGGAGTATATGCTGAATACCTCCCCAAAAGTTCTTTATAACCGGCTCAGCACACCCAGCGGATTGTCTGAATGGTTTGCAGACGATGTTAACCTGAAAGGTAAAACCTACACTTTTATATGGGATGGCTCTGAACAAAAAGCTGAACTGGTTCAAAAGAAGGACCTGAAATATGTTAGGTTTAGATGGATGGAAGAAGATGACGGATTTTTTGAGTTCCGCATCCGGCAGGATGAACTGACCGGCGATGTAGCTCTCCTGATCACCGATTTTGCAGATGAAGACGAAAAAGATGATGCCATCGACCTGTGGGATACACAAATCTCCGAACTCAAACAAGCTATCGGACTCTGATCTTTATGTAAAATAAACTAACTTTATACCCGTTCAAAGTGTAGTCAGATCCGAACGTGAGAAAACTCTATAAACTTACCATAAAATCATTTCTGGGACCTTTCGTCCTTACCTTCTTTATCGTCGTATTCGTACTCCTCATGCAATTCCTGTGGAAATACATCGACGACCTGGTGGGAAAAGGGCTGGAGATTCATATCATTGGTGAGTTGCTTATGTACACTTCAGCCAGCCTGGTTCCCATGGCACTTCCTCTTGCCGTTCTCCTCGCTTCGCTTATGACCTATGGAAACATGGCCGAATACAATGAACTGCTGGCCCTGAAATCTGCCGGCATTCCCCTTCAGAAAATTATGGCACCGGTAATGGTGGTTTCCCTGGTGATAACCCTGGGCGCCTTCCTTTTCAACAATAATGTGCTTCCCTTTACCAACCTCAAGATGAGGTCGCTACTCTACGATATTCAACGGCAAAACCCGGAACTTCAAATCAATGTCGGGGTATTTGATAATTCCCTGGAAGGCTACAGCATTAGGATAGAGGACAGGGATCCCAAAACCAATCTCCTGAAGAATATCCGGATTTATGACCATACCGACCGGATGGGCAATATTATGGTGACTTTGGCCGACTCCGGCTTTATGAGGATGACCAGCGACGAACGCTTCCTGGTTTTCACCCTTTACAACGGGAAAACCTATACAGAGATGCAGAAACAGCGGAAAAGAAGCCGGGAAAAATCCTATCCTCACAGGAGAGACTATTTTGAAGAGCAGGAAATGATCATCGAACTGGTCGATTTCGGACTTGAACGAACCGATGAAAGCCTCTTTAAATCTTCTTATCAGATGATGAACCTGGAGCAGCTCAATTTTATTGAAGACTCCCTGATCGATGAAATCTCCCGGAACCAGATCTCACTTAAGACAACCCTGCAAAATTCAGCCTATTATAAAAACCGCGACTTTCTCAAGAAAACCCCGGGGATCCATGATACCACCAAAAGGACCGAAGGGGATTTTCATTATATCAACATGGATACGGTCTTCGACACCCTGAAACAGGAAGAAAAACTAAGAGTATTAACTCAGGCTGTCAACTCCACCAGAACGACCATGAATTTCGTGAGTAACACCAATGTGAGTGTTGATAACCGAATCCGAACCCTGAGAAAGTATCAGATAGAGGAACAGAGGAAATTCACCCTCTCCCTGGCCTGCCTCATATTCTTCTTTATCGGTGCCCCGCTCGGAGCTATCATCAGGAAGGGCGGACTCGGTATGCCGGTGGTGGTTTCGGTGGTGTTTTTCCTCTTATATTACATTATATCCCTGACCGGAGAAAAATTCGTGCGGGAAAGTGTATTTTCCCCTTTCATCGGTATGTGGCTTTCCTCCTTTATCCTGATACCCTTAAGTATATTCCTCACTTACAAGGCCTCAACAGACTCCGTGATCATGAATATTGACACCTATTTCTCCTTCTTCAGAAGAATATTTAAAGTACGCAGGAAAGAAAAACAAAATGGAGGGTAATGTTCAATTTTTAAAATATTCCCTAGATTTGATTTTCGGAGAATATTACCTTTGCCGGGTTTAAATGACCGAATAAGAATGAAAATCCTTATCCTCTCGTCCAAGGTTCCCTTCCCCCCAAAAGACGGTGGTGCCATTGCAACGCTAAGTATGGCTGAAGGGTTATCCGACTGTGGGAATGAAATTTGCATGCTCTGCCTTAATACCTCCAAACATCCCTTCAATGTAAAGAACATTCATTCCTCTTTGAAAAGAAAAATCAGGTTTGAAGCCGTAAATCATGATACCCGCGTAATTCCTTCCAAAGCAGTCTTCAACCTTTTATTCTCCCGTGAACCTTACAATGCACTGCGCTTTTACAGTAAAAGTTTTGAAAGGGTATTGGTAAAGCTTTTGAGAGATTTACAGCCCGATATCGTTCAATTGGAAGGGCCTTACATGGGATACTATATTAAAGCGATAAGAGAAACCGGAAAGTTTCGATTCAGTTTGCGAGCGCATAACGTCGAATATGAAATCTGGCAAAGAAAAGCTCTGAATACTCGTAATCTGCTGAAAAAGTTTTATTTCAATAAACTTGCCCTAAGGATTAAAAAACTGGAAGAAAGGATCCTTCGGCAGGTGGATTTTCTTGTGGCTATCTCAGAGCGTGACCGGATGCAGTTGCTGGGCCTCCACAATCTTCCCGGATTAACCATCCCTGCAGGGATCAATGAATATCGTTATCCTACTCCGCGAAGTCCGGCTTTCCCCAGTTTATTTTATATCGGGGCCCTCGACTGGATGCCCAATCAGGAAGGGATCCTTTGGTTTGTCGAACAGGTCTTTGAAAAGGTGAAAAAGGAAATTCCCGATATACAACTTCATGTTGCAGGACGCAATGCTCCGGAATGGCTGGAAGAAATACTGAATGCAAAACGCGGATCAGGCATTCTGTATCATGGAGAGGTCGATAATGCCTATGAATTCATGAACCGGTACGCGGTGTTTATCAGTCCCCTATTCACGGGCAGCGGCATACGCATCAAGATCCTGGAAGGCATGATGATGAAAAGAGCTATTGTAGCCACGACCATTGCTGCTGAAGGACTACCGGTTTCTGACCGTAAAAACATTTTCATTTCGGACGATTCTGAAGAAATGGCAGGAATCATAACCGATATTTGCCATAACCGTGAAAAATATGACGAGATCGGAGAAACCTCACGAAAATTTGTTCTCGAAAATTTTAATAACTTTGCAACCTGTAAGAGACTGAGTGATTTTTACCGTAGTGAAGAGATATGATCCTTCAAATATTTTTCTGGTTTATTGTTTTCCTGATCCTTTTTTCCTCCCTCCTTTATCCTCTTATCATTCGAATATTTGTGAAGGACAGGAACCAGGAAAAGCTGGTTTACAAACCAGACGATGAATTGCCCTACCTTTCAATCATCATTCCCGTTTTTAACGAGGAAATGATCATCGTGGAAAAGATCAGAAGCCTTTTTTATACCCTTTACCCCTTCAATAAATTTGAAGTTCTGGTCGGTTCCGATGCTTCATATGACGGAACCAACCGGATTATGCAGGTTTACTCTCAAAACTACCGGAATTTTTATTTTTTTAGCTATAAACTCAGGAG